>JAGQRC010000185.1 GCA_020425835.1 Planctomycetota bacterium
TCGAAGTATGAGCCAATACGACTGCGTTTCGCCGGAAGTACTGGCCTTGAAATCTCGGACTCTCGCCTCGAAAGCAGCTTCTCAACGGACTGTAGTGGCCGCGTGCAACAAGCCCGTTGGGTATCTACTCCCGGATTGCGGGACGAACTCGGAACGGCGCGTTGAACGACGCGGGCCACGGAAGTGCTACTCGGGAAGGCGCGAGAACTCCAGGGAATCGCGATGGAATACCTGCGGACGCCGTCGGTGAGCCGCGGGGTGGGCATTGACTCGTCCGCAGGGTTCGCGATCATGCCAAGCTCATAACATTCCCGAACCCCGAGAGCTCTCCCGTGCTGCGCGCCCACAACCTCACCAAGTCCTACGGGGGCCAGGTCCTCCTCGACAGCGTCGGCTTCCTGATGAACAAGGGGGAGCGTCTCGCGCTCGTCGGCCGCAACGGCTCCGGCAAGACGACGCTCTTCCGGATGATCCTCGGCGAGGAAGAGCCGGACACGGGGGAGCTGACGACGCCCAAGGGCTACACGATCGGGCATCTCTCGCAGCACCTCTCCTTCCACGAGGCGACGATCCTCGACGAGGTGCGTGCCGCCTTGCCGCCGGCCGACGACGGCATCGATCTCACGTACAAGGCGGAGGCGGCGCTGATGGGGCTCGGCTTCGACCGGGAGGACTTCGGTCGACCGGCGAGCGAGTTCTCGGGTGGGTACCAGATCCGCGTCAACCTCGCGAAGGTGCTCGTCGCCGAGCCCGATCTCCTGCTGCTCGACGAGCCGACGAACTACCTCGACATCGTCTCCGTGCGCTGGCTCGAGCAGTACCTGTCCGCATGGCCGGGTGAGTTGATCGTGATCTCGCACGATCGAGCCTTCCTCCGGGAGGTCACCACTCACACCATGTTGCTCCATCGTCAAGGTGTGCGTCGCCTCGAGGGCTCCATCGAGAAGGTCGTCGAGCAAGTGGCGCTCGAAGAGGAGGTCCACGAAAAAACGCGGCTCAACGAGGAGCGGAAGCGGCGGCAGGACGAGCGGTTCATCGAGCGATTCCGCGCGAAGGCGAGCAAGGCGCGCGCGGTGCAGTCCCGGATCAAGGCGTTGGCGCGGCGCGATGAGATCGAGGCGCTCGAGGAGGAGCGAACGCTCGATTTTCGGTTCCGGTCCGAGCCGTTCCACGCCCCGGTCACCTTGAAGGCGCGCGATCTCACGTTCGGTTACCCGGAGGGCCCACGGATCGTCGACGGCTTCTCGATCGATGTGGCGCACGGCGATCGCATCGCGGTGATCGGGAAGAACGGTCGCGGGAAGACGACGCTGCTCGACCTCCTCGCACGCGAACGCGAGCCGCAGCGCGGCGACGTCACGGTCCACCCGTCGGTGCGCTCGGCCTACTTCGGGCAGACCAACATCGACCGGCTCGACCATCGTCAGACCATCGAGGGCGAGATCCTCGCGGTCCACCCGGAGCACAACCGGGGCAAGGCGCGATCGGTGTGCGGACTGATGATGTTCGAGGGCGACCTCGCCCTGAAGAAGATCGGAGTGCTGTCCGGAGGTGAGCGCAGCCGCGTGCTCCTCGGGAAGATCCTCGTCAGCCCTTCGAACCTCCTCATGCTCGACGAGCCGACGAACCATCTCGATCTCGAGTCCGTCGAGGCGTTGGTCGACGCGATCGATGAGTTCCCGGGTGCGGTCATCATCGTGACCCACAGCGAGATGATCCTGGAGCGCATGGCGAAACGTCTGGTCGTCTTCGATCGCGGCAAGGTGACCTTGTTCGAGGGCGGCTATCGCGACTTCCTGGAGCGCGTCGGATGGGAGGGCGAGGCGGCGCCGGCGAAGCCCACCCCGCTCTCGGCGTCGAAGGCCGCGAAGTCGAGCCCGCCGAAGTCGAGCGCGTCGAGCTCCGGTGGGACGAAGCCCGCGACCCAGACGCCCGCGAGGACCCAGCCCGCTAGCACCGGACCCCCCGTCTCTCCGAAGGAGCGTCGCCGACTCCGCGCGGCGATCATCGCCGAGCGATCGAAGAAGACCGCGGATCTCCGGAAGCGCCGAGATCGCCTCCAGCACAAGGTGGATCGTCTCGAAGAGGAGATCGAGGAGTTGACGAGGCTCGAGACCGACCTTCGCCAACGCGGTGCGAGCGCCCGGCTCGCGGAGGCCAGCGACCAGCGGCACGAGAAGCAACACGCGATCATCGAGATCGCGGGCGAACTCGCCGCCGTCCAGGAGCAGCTCGACCGCGCCGACGCCAAGTTCGAGAGCCGGCTGGCCGAACTGGAGTGAGGCGCGCACGGGACCGTGTGAGAGGACCTGTCCCCGCACGGTGGTCGACGCACCCCTCATCGGAGTGGTATCTTCCGCATCGACCCAGCGTCTCAGAGTCGGGAACACGGAGGGGGAGAGCGCATGCGACGTACGGCACTATTGTTCGTGACTCTGGGGCTCCTCATCGGAAGCCGGGTCTCCGCCACCACGCTCACCGTTCCCGGCGACTTCGCGACGATCCAGGGGGCGATCGTCGCGGCGGTGGATGGCGATGTCATCGTGGTCAGCTCGGGGACCTACGCCGAGAACATCAACTTCCTCGGCAAGGCGATCACCGTTCAGAGTGTCAGTGGTCCGTCGACGACGATCGTCGATGCCGGAGGGTCGGGCTCCGTGGTGACCTTCCAGGCGGGCGAGATGTCGGACACGGTGCTCTCCGGATTCACGATCACCAACGGTCAGGCGGCCGACGGTGGCGGGATCCTGTGCACGGGCACCGGGTCGCCGACGATTCTCGACTGTCGAGTCGTCGCGAACATCGCGGGCGATGACGGCGGCGGGATCTACTCGATCGGTGGGAGCCCGACGATCGCCGGGTGCGAGATCTCCGACAACACCTGCGGCGATGACGGTGGGGGACTCCTCTGCTCCGGCGGCGCCCCGATGATCGTGGACTGTCTCTTCTCCGACAACGCGGCGATGGGGTCGCCGACGCCCAACGGGGGTGGGATCCACACGCGAGACGGTTCCAGCCCGCTGATCACCCGCTGCGTCATTCGAGGCAACTTCGCCGAGGAGGGCGCCGGAGGGATTCGCTGCTTCAACTCCGACGCGACGATCACCGATTGCCTGATCATCGGGAACTCGAGCGGGACCAACGGCGGGGGCGTTCGCGCCTACGACTCGTCACCGATCCTCACCAACTGCACGATTCACGGCAATTCGGCGATCACCAGCGCCGGGGGGCTGGAGTCGGAATCGTCGTCCTCGACCGTCCTGGTGAACAGCATCGTCTGGGGAAACGGTGCCCCGACATCGCCGCAGCTCCTCGCCGGTGGCGCGGGCTCGCTGTCGGTGACCTACAGTGATGTCGCGGGAGGTTGGCCCGGCGTCGGGAACCTCGATCTCGACCCGGAGTTCGTCGACGCCATCGGGCCCGACGGCTCGCCGGCGACGGGAGACGAGAACTTCCGTCTCACCGCGTCGTCCCCGTGTGTCGATGCGGGCTCCAACGTTGCGCCAGCGCTTCCCGCGCTGGACTTCGAGGGCGACGAGCGCGTGGTCGACGGTGACGCCGACGGCGTGGCCGTCGTCGACATGGGCGCGGACGAGGTCGCCGGCGGATTCCTCCGAGGCGACGTCAACTCCGACGGCGTCCTCGACGTGTCGGACGCCGTGTTCGGTCTCGCCGCCCTGTTCATTCCGGGGTCGAGTGCGCCGACGTGCGACGATGCGAGCGATGCCAACGACGATGGGCTCTTCGACATCTCCGACGCCGTCTACACGTTGGCCGCGCTCTTCATCCCGGGCTCGTCACCGACGCCCGCCCCGGGTGGCCAAACGTGTGGTCCCGACCCGACGGCAGACGGCCTCGACTGTGCGGGTCCGACGACTTGTCCGTGAGATTCGCGAGGGGTGACGCTACTTCACGAAACGAATCGTGATCGGATAGCGATACGTCTCACCATTCTGCGCCTTGAGCGCCGCGACGATCGTCAGCACCAGGTCCATCAGCCCGAGAATCGGAATCAGCACGATCCCGATCACGACGAAGATCAACGGAACGCAGCAGGCGATCCAGATCATTATCGAGATCTGGAAGTTGACCGACTCCCTGCCGTGCGCGTCGACGAAGGGGTCGGTCTCCTTCTTCATCGTCCACCAGATGATGGGGCCAATGATGTTGCCGAACGGAATGACGTAGCCAGCGAGGCTCGCGAGATGGCAGATCATGGCATTGCTCTTGGCCTCCGCCGATCCCGGCTGGCCGAACCCGTCCTCCGGCCCATCGAAGTCACCGTATTCGTCGCGCATGGTGTCATCCTCTCTCGACTCTGATGCTTCGCCTCGTCGTGATTCCGCCACCCGAGCGGTACATTGAGGAACGCATTCCCGGCGGGAAGCTCGGACTCTCGGTTCGGGCGCGGTTCTTCGACGCACGGTTACGGCTTCGACCCCACCAACGCGTGGACGAACGGGATCACGTCCTTCTCGTAGGTGAACTTCCCCTCGAACCGTTTGGCGAGCTTGCCCTCGCGATCGAAAATGAGGACCGCGGGAAGCGCGAAGGCGCCGTACTTCTCGAGCACGGCGGATGTCGGGTCGCTGCTCATCCAGTGGCGGTGTCCCGGGGATCGGACGGCCGGGACACGCGCGGACAGTTTCGCGGCGACGCGTCGCATCAGCTGGGCGTCGACGTCCGTTCCACCATCGAAGTCGACGTCCAGAGTGATCGCGACGGTGTCCTGAGATCGGCTCTCCTGCAACTGCAGGAGGTGCGGCAACTCCGCAACGCAGTGCTGTCACCATAGGGCCCAGAGGTCGAGGATCACTACTTTGCCGACGAGCTTTCCGAGCTCCTCGTCGATCTGACCGAGCGAGCGGAGCTCGATGCGCTCGTCCGGGATCCCGAGGTGCTGACGCGCGCGACCCCACACTTCGGCGACCGCTCCTACGTCGAACTTCCCCGGGGCGAACGCGTGGTTGGCCTTCACCTCGGTGTTCGACCACATGAGCACCGTCGTCTCCGCCTTCGGCGAGATCTTGTAGTCCGGGGGGCCCGTCGGATCGTCGTACAGGGTCAGCGGGATGTTGACCAGCGTGTGCTTCTTGGCGAACGCGACGAGCTCGGCCTCGGCGGTGTCCGGGTCGTCGGTCAGATAGACCAGGAACGCGTGCTTCGAGTCGGCCGTCATCTTGGAGGCGCTCGAAACGCTCCGATCGATCGATCGGAGCAGCTGGCCGAGCTCCGCCGTGAGTTTCCGCGTCTGGATGTTGATCACGGTCCGTTTGGCGAACGCACACGCGTAGCAGAGGGACGAGCCCGCACGAGGTCCGGTCACGTCATCCACGTAGAACGCGCCCGCCGTCTCGCCCGGTTGCAGTCCGGACCGAAGCTCGGTCGAATCGACGTCCCCGAGTGAGAGCAACGTCGCGGCGATCAAGGACAAGAGCGGTGTCATGCGACTCCTCTACAGATCGACGCCTTCGATCACTCGAACCTCGAGCTCCACCTTGGCCTCACCCCGCACGACGGAGAGGGTGATCTTCTGGGTCGGGTGGCTCGCGAAGTAGCCGATCAGATCCGATTCGGTCCGGGGCTCGGTCTTCCCGTCGACGGCCACGATCACGTCCCCGCGTTGCAGCGGGCTGCTGCTCCCGCGTCGTCCACGCGCCGCCTTGAGCGCGAGTTTCCCCGCGGGGATCTCCAAGGCGGAGCGCTCCTCATCGGTGGCCTCACGGAATTGGTAGCCGCCGAGCAGCCGGGACCGCAGGACACGCGTGGTGGTCCGCCAAGAGATGTCGGTCTTGCGCCGCCAGCCACTCTCGAGGTCTAGAGCGATCGACACGGGCTCGCCACCGCGCTCGACCTTGGCCTCCAGTCGGCCCGCATCCGACGTGTTCTGGAGCACCCACTGGCGATCCGCGATCGAGAAGATCGGTTGCCCCTGGAGCTCCCGGATCTCGTCGCCCTCGCGGAAGCCGGCCTTCGCCGCCGCCGATGCGTCGACCACCCGACGGATCGTCGCCCGTTCCCTCGGATCGAGATCCAGTCCGACGACCGCCGGCATCGGCCAGGCGAACAGCACGTCATCGGGAATCGGCTCTCCGCGCGCGAGGTAGGAGAGCTGTCTTCGGTTGCCGAGGTCGTGGCAGTGGGAGCAGCGACCTCCGCGCCCCTCTTCGTCGCGGCGGCGTCGCCGTCCACCCTCCTCACCCTCGCGTTCGTCCGGGCCTCGGCCGCGGCGCGGTCCGCGCGCCCCCGCCTCGCGCGGGAAGTCGGCGAGCTTGCGGTACTCGGGGGTCGCGCCGCGCTTCCCGGCGAGGGCGCCCTTCGCCTCCGCGTCCTTCGCGTGCCACTCGAGCGCGGACTCCATCGCCTTCTGCAAGCTGTCGAGGGAGACGTCTCGCTCCGCTTCGGCGAACGAGCTTCGCGAGCCGTAACGTCCGTAGATCGTCTGGTCGGCGTCGATGAAGAACACCGCGAACGAAAGGTCGGGATCGAAATCGAAGAGGGCCAGATCGAGCGTCTCGGCGCGGACCAGCCGCACGCAGACGAATCGGTCCATCAGCTCCTTCAGCTTCGGGTTGCGACGAACCACCTGTTCGTCGATGTCGGCGCACGAGCTTCACGGCGGGCAACGGAGCACGACCATCAGGGGTCGACCACTCTCCTTCGCCTGGGCGAGGCCCGCGTCCCAGTCGTCGTAGATCCAACCGTTCTCGACCGCCGCCTCGCGGTCCCACGCGGGCGGGAAGTCCCGCAGCGCGGCCCCGATCAGCGGCACCGCCGCGACGAGACACACCCAGAGTCCTGCACGATGTCGCACGTTCACCCCGTTTCCCCTTCGTTCCCCGCATCGATCCCGATGCTAACCGAGCAGGAGGAGGGTCCGAGCCGGGGAATTCCGAGTTTCTCGACCCCGACGCCGCGAGGACGAGCCGACTTGACCTCAACTTGACATCTCGCGGGGCGAGGACCGGTACTCTGGGACGACGGCCGAAGGTTGGCCGTCGGTCGAGAGGTGG
>JAGQRC010000186.1 GCA_020425835.1 Planctomycetota bacterium
GCTCCGGCTACTCCCGACCAAGATACCGGAAAGCGGCCTCCTCGCTCAGCCCGACTTCCAGCCCTTGGGCATCGAACGCGCGCACCACCCAACGGTCACCCGCTTCGCAGCGTTCGCGCACGGGCCCCGTCGGCGTCCAACGCGTCAGGTCGACCCGCGGAGAACGAGCACGCTCCTCCGAACCGAGGGACACCGTCACGACGTAGTACTCCGCCCCCCCGACCGCCTTCCACTCGAACGTCAAGTCACCGCGCACGTCGCCGATCGGTCGGAGGGGCTCGACTTCGCTCCCGAGGACGTCAGGATCCTTGACGGAAGTTCGAAGCGCATCGGCGACGAACCAACCCCCGATGAAGAGCAGTCCGACCCCGGCGAGAGCCAGCCAACGCCCCCGCCGAGGGTGTCGGTCGCGCCCCACGATCGCGCGGTGGACATCGACCCGCAGCGGGTCGCGATCGCGCGAGACATCGCGCTCCACGGCGTGCCGCAACTCACCGGCACGATCGAGATCTCCCAAGAGCGCTCGCACCTCGGCCCACTCCTCGCGCAGCTGCGGGGATTCGGCGAGCGCTCGACGAACCTCCTCGCTGTTCTCGTCGAGATCGCCATCGAGCCACATCTGGATCATGGGATCGACGGGTTCTTCTTCAGCCACGGTCCCCCTCCTGCCTTCGGCGCCTGAGATAGCGGCGGAGCCGCGCCAGGCCACGATAGTAGTGACTCTTGCACGTGCTCAACGGTACGGACAGGCGGGCGGCGATCTCCGAGAAGCTGGAACTCTCGAAGTGCCTCAGCGAGATGACCTCCGCCTCTTCGCTCCGTAGCTCGCCGAGACCTTGCTCGAGGAACTCCAGGTCCCGAGGGGCGATGTCGAGACGCTCCTCCTCGACCGGGGCGGACGCGAAGGATGCCGAGTCGAGCGGAGACTGGTGGACCGCCTCCCGTCGGATCCGTCGGGCCTGCCCGATCAATCCGAGGTAGCAGAAGCGGTAGACCCAACTCTCCAACGCCCCACGTCCCTCGAAGGTCGACCGTCGCTCCCAGATCTTGACCAGGGTCTCTTGGACGAGGTCATCCAGGTCGGCCTGTCGCAACGGAGAACCGAATCGTCGATGGAGCGAGCGGAGCATTCGCTCCACACAGCCGAGGCGCCCGATCAACTCACGCCGCGCGGCGAGGTCGTCGCGCAGCGTACGCTGCACGAGTTCCAGGTCATCGACCCCGGATCGGTCCTGAGGAGAGTCATCCCGAGTTCTGAGCATCAGCGGATCACGGCCCCGATGGTCCTGTCGAGGGAGTCGCCCGCGTCCATGGCGGACGTCACGAGGTCTACCTCCGTGCGTTCCCATCGTACCGCAGATCGTGCACCCCCTTCCTTCGATTCCCCGGGCCACGAGTCTGCGGCTGCGGGAGACATCACCGTCGAAGGCGACTCTCGGTTGATGTGAACGAACGGGCGCCCTGGTCGCAGGGATTCCATGGGATTCTCCGGACCGAGCGGTCGGTGGCGGGTTGCGCGTCGCCGGGTTGCGCTCATACACTTGGTTCCGTGGAGGATGGGACGATGGGCAAGCGACCGGCCGGCCAGGCCGAATCCCCTCTCGAGCCGGGGCGGCGGGACTCGCACCTGCGCGCTTCGATCGATTCCCGCTCCACGCGTGACCTCGCACCGATGCTCTACGACGAACTCCGCAGTCTCGCCCGACGGCAGATGGCAGGAGTGCGTCCCGGGCAAACCCTCCAACCGACGGCCCTCCTCCACGAGGCTTACTTGCGCCTGTCGCGCGATCCCTCCCGGGAGTGGGAGAGCCGAGAGCACTTCGTCCGGGTCGCGGCTTGCACGATGCGTTGCGTCATCGTCGACGCCGCGCGGGAGCGCGCCGCGCTCAAGCGCGGAGGACACCAACGGCGCGAGTCGTTGACCGACTGCCCGGTGTTCGAGGCGCCGCTCGACTTCGATGTCCTCGCGCTGGACGAGGCGCTCGACCGGCTCCGCGAGTTCGACCCCCAGCTCGCCGACATCGTGCAGCTCCGCTACTTCGCTGGGTTGAATGCGGAAGAGACCGCGGCCGCGCTCGATCTCTCGAGCCGCACGGTCTCGCGCGGCTGGCGATGTGCACGCGCCTGGTTGCACGGCGAACTCGGGCGGGACGAGACGAGCCTCCCGTGATCGCGCCACGCTGGTCCCGGATCCGCGCGATCTTCGAGGAGGCGTGCGATCGAGACGGCGCCGATCGCGAACAATACCTCGAGGAGCAGTGCCGAGATGACGCCGAGCTCCGCGCGCAGGTCGAGCGGCTCCTCGAGCTCGACCACGCTGCCGATGCGCGGTCCGATCGACGATCGGACGGCGTGCGTCGCATCGGTCGCTACGCGCTGGGCAGCATTCTCGGTGAGGGTGGCATGGGCGTGGTGTACCGCGCGGAGCAGGAACACCCACGGCGCTCGGTCGCCCTCAAGGTCCTTCGCGCGCCGGTGGCGGGCTCCTCGTTGCGCGAGCGGTTCCATCGCGAAGCCACCTTGCTCGGACGACTCGACCACCCCGGGATCGCGCGGATCTACGACGCCGACACCGCCGAGACCGAGCAGGGCTCCGTCCTCTACTTCGCCATGGAGCTCGTCGAGGGCTCCACGATCGTCGAGCACGTTCGACGAGGCGAACTGAGCCTGGAGAAGCGCGTGGAGCTGATCGCGAAGGTCGCCGACGCGATCCACCACGCACACGAGAAGGGGATCGTCCATCGCGATCTGAAGCCGGCGAACGTGCTCGTCGATGAGCGAGCCGAACCTCGCATCGTCGACTTCGGCGTCGCCGTGGCGCTCCTCGATGATGGGGAGCGCGCGACGCGGACCGGCCAGATCATCGGAACCCTCGAGTACATGAGTCCGGAGCAGCTCACGGGAGATCCGGACGCCATCGACACGCGCAGCGACATCTACTCGCTCGGGTTGCTCGCGTACGAGATCCTCGCCGATACGCCGGCCTTCGAGCCGACGCCCCTGCACGGTCCGGCGGCGCGGGAGCGACTCGAGCGCGAACCGACTCGGCTCGGGTTGGTTCGGAAGGAGCTGCGGGGCGATCTCGAGACGATCGTCGGCAAGGCGGCATGCCGCGACCGTGACCAAAGGTACGCGTCCGCCGCCGAGTTCGCGGCGGATCTTCGGCGCTACCTCCGGGGCGAGCCGATCGTCGCCCGTCCCGCCAGCGGTCTCTATCACCTCCGCATGTTCGCGAAGCGGAACAAGGGGCTCGTCGTCGCAACAGTGTTCGCGGCGATCGGACTCGGTGTTCTCGGCTGGACCCTCGCTGCGGCGCGCGAGTCCGGCCGAAGAGAGCAGGAGTTGAGCATCGCGTTCGGGCAGATGTTCGACACGCTCCGCAAGGCGTTGAAGGAGGTTCAGCAAGGGACGCCGGTGGAGGAGGTCGTCGATCGGCTGAGCCGAGCGCGCCACGAGCTGGCCTACGAGCGTCCCCAGACGCAGATCCAAGTGCTGGTCTCGTGGGCGAACTTCTGTGAGTCGTTCCACCTCTACGAGCGGAGCAGCGCATTCTTCCGCGATGCGCTGACGCTCAGCCTCGAGCTGCGGGGAGCGGAGGACGAGCGCACCCGATACCTCGCCGTGCGTCTCTCCAACCCCCTCTTCCAGTCCGGGCAGTACGAAGCGTTCGAGCATCACAGTCGGGAGTGGTTCGAGCGCTTCCGTGATGCGCTCGGCCCCGACCACGACGACACCCTGCGCTTCCGGTCCGACCTCGCGATGGCGTACCGAGCCCGCGGCGACCTCGAGGGTGCCGCTACGGAGCTCGAGCAGTTGATCGCCGACCGCGAGCGGATCCACGGCGAATTCCATCCCGACATCGAGCGCGACCGGCTCAACCTCGCCAAGATCGACCTGCGCCTCGAACGTCCCAATCGCGCACTCGAGCTCGCTCGGCGCACGCGAAGCGCCAACGCCAAGGCCACCGAAGTGGGCAACTCGCTGACGGTGGAGGCGGACCTCGTCGCCGCGATCGCCTGCCTCGAGCTCGACCGCGTCGACGACGCGGCGAACCATCTCGCCACCGCGCGAACGGACAGCGAACGAGACCGCGACAAGAACGACCGCAACCGGCTGGAACTCCGCTACCTCGAATGCCGCGTCCTGATCGCTCGCGCAAGACCCGACGAAGCGCGCCGCGAACTCACCCGCCTGATCCACGACGCCACGACCGCGCTCGGCGAAGCGAACCCGACCGTAGAGCGATACCGCCGGCTCCTCGGCAAGATCGAGGGAGTCGACCCGTGAGTTTGGGGTCTGGACGTCCAGCGATGTCGGCTCCACGGAACGGGTCTCCTTGTGGGTTCTTCCAAGTTCCTCCGCGGCGATAGAATCGACGGCATGATGAGCGTTGGGGGCCTGCTCTCGTGCTGCACTTCGGGAGAAGCGACACCGAGGTGCGTTGCGCGTGAGTCTCGTGCGGCTATCTCCGGAGATTCAACATGGACCAGCCCCGCGACCGAACGACGACTTACCTCGTCCGCTCTGCCGGCGGCGATCGACTGTCGACCAAGGAGCTGTTCGCGGCCGTCTACGGAGAGTTGCGTCGGATCGCCCACGGCCTGATGACGAGGGAACGGTCGCACCACACGCTCCAACCGACGGCGATCGTCCACGAGGCCTACTTGAAGCTGATCGATCAGACACGCGTCGACTGGCGATCTCGCACTCACTTCCTGGCCGTCTCGTCTCTCGCCATGCGACGGATTCTCAGCAGCTACGGTCGTGATCGCAAGGCGCAGAAGCGCGGGGGCGACTGCTGCCGCGTTCAGCTCACTTCCATCGCCGATGTCCCGGATGGCCAGCTCCTCGACGGTCAGCTGCTCTTCGACCTGCTCTGGGAGCTCGCCGACGCTGACGAGCGCAAGGCTCGGCTGGTGGAGTTGAAGGTCCTCGCCGGCATGACCAATCGAGAGGCCGCAGAGGCGCTGGGAGTTTCGACTCGCACCGTGGATCGCGACTGGATCTTCGTGCGCGCCTGGATCCTGCGTCGGATCGAGAGCTCGGGAGGGCGAGACGTACCATGAGTCGCCCGGAGATGGCGGAGCTCGAGGCGCTGTTCCACCAAGCACGCGACATGAGTCCGGAGCGCCGCGAGCAGTTCCTGGACGAAGCCTGTTCTGGCAGAGCCACGCTCCGACGTGAGGTCCAAGAACTCCTTCGTCTCGCGCAAGGCCTCCAGGATGACGTTGACAGTGCCGGGAGTCCGGAGTTCGATCTCGGAAGAGTCGGTCCGTACTCGATCTGTCGGATCATCGCCACCGGAGGGATGGGAACGGTCTACGAAGCCCGACAGGACCACCCACAGCGCAGGATCGCTCTGAAACTCATCTCTCCCGCTTGCGCGACGCCCGCTGGACTCGAGCGGTTCGAGTTCGAGACACAGCACCTCGCGAACCTGCGACATCCCGGCATCGCGCAGATCTATGACGCTGGCGTCCATGTGACCGACGGCTGGCGCCTGCCCTACTTCGCCATGGAGTTCATCGACGACGCGCGCGATCTCATCACCTATGCGCAGGAGGAGAGGCTCGACACCCCTTCCAGGGTTCGTCTCTTCGTCCAGGTCTGCGAGGCCGTCGACCACGGACATTCCCGCGGAGTGATCCACCGGGATCTCAAGCCGGACAACATCCTCGTCGACGCGGAGGGCCATCCGAAGATCATCGATTTCGGCATCGCCAAGTCCATGGGCGAAGACAGCCAGTCGACCATCGTTCGGACCGCAGAGGGCGACATACTGGGAACCCTTCAGTACATGAGTCCCGAACAGTTCTCGGGCGACCCCGCGAACGTCGGCATCCAGACCGACGTCTACTCGCTCGGGGTCGTGCTGTACCAGCTGCTCGCCGACGAACTGCCCTACGTCACTCCCTCCGGCTCCATCCCAGAGGCTGCTCGGATCGTTCACGACGGAACCCGTCGACGACTGTCGAGCGCGAATCGAAGTCTCCGAGGAGATCTCGAGACCGTCGTCCACACGGCCTTCGAGCGGGACAGGAGCCTCCGCTACCGGAGTTGCCGAGACCTCTCCGCTGACCTCAGGAACGTGCTCGAGCAGCGACCGATAGACGCGCGCCGCCCGTCCGCCCTCTACCGGGTCACCCGATGGGTCCAGCGCCGCGCCGCGCTCAGCGCCGCCCTGCTCCTCGGGGCACTCTTGCTGCTGGGGCTCATCGTCGGTGGCTCCTACACTGTCTCCAGCGCGCGGACGCTTGCGAAGCAGGTGAATCTCGCATGGGAGCAGGGCGATCTCCGGCAGACTCTCATGGGATACGACCAGGGAGAGTCGCTGACGGGCTTCTCCTGGTTCGTTCGGGACGACATTCGGCGATTCCAGCGGCAGACGGAGCCATACCAGTCACTCCGCCTCGCCCTGCTCGCCCTCGATGACCTTCGCGCGCAGGAGGAGGCCGCGCGACTGATTGTCGACGAGGAAGCACCGGCGGATCCGGTGGTGACCCGATACCTTCGGTCGCGCCTTCTGGACGCCAGCTCCCCGGACAGTCGAAGTCACGCGGCGCTTCAGGTCTTGCGGGTTCTCCTCGCCCAGTATCCGACTTCTGGTGAGGAGTTCGTTCGACTTCGGCACTGGCGGGAGGACCTGATTCACCTCCTCGAGAGTTCTGGCCAACGGCTCGATGACGCCACGCGCGTCAGTGTGGTTCTGGGCTTGGGCGTCTGCGGCTCGCTCCGTGACGTGGACAGGATCTTCGGGGATCCCGATCGAAACACGTGGTCGACCGAGCTCTGGCGTGCATCCCTCGTCGCGTCCGAGGCGATCTATCAACGAACCGTGAGAGGGGCGGCGGGAGACTCCTCCAGCTTCACGTGGTCCAGCACACGAGTCCTGCTCGACGGGATCGTCGAGCAGTTGTCCGGGGCCCGCATCGTGGAGCACGAGTTCGTCGAGATGATCGCCACGGCGGCGATTCTGGCTCGG
>JAGQRC010000187.1 GCA_020425835.1 Planctomycetota bacterium
CATTCGTTCGCTCTCGATTCCGCGGGTCGTGGGAGCTCGATCCGGCACGAGGTCGGGCGCCGACTGCGGTGGCGGCCGGACTCGTCGAAGGTGCGTGAACGCGGGCTCGGCGGCGGACGGCTCGTGGCGCTCCCGCTGATCGGCTCCACGAGGCTTCGCGGAGTCTAAGTCAGTTTCTCGCAACGTGTCAAGCGAGTGACGACGCTGTCCGAAGATGACGGAAACGCGGACGATCGGCACCGGACCGCAGGTCGGAGCCCACCGTCCACGAACGTGTCCTCGACCGGGCTGCGGCGCTCCGACGGAATCTCGCTTCGCTGGTCGGGACCCGTGACGGGGCTACAATCGGCCCGCCCGTCGCACGAAAGCGAGAACCCGTTGCCCCTTCATGACTCGTTCCGCGGGCGGCGGTTCGCCGCCGTCCGTCGCTCGGCCCGCTGGTGCTCCTTCCTCCCGACCCCCGGACCCAGCCGTTGGATCCCGTTCGTCGTACTGATCGGTGTGATCGGTCTCGACCCTCTGCAGTCGCGCGCCTCGAGTGTCGAGACCGTCGACGCGGTGATCGATGGTGTCGCCTCCATCGCTCTCGAGTCGACCGACGGGACGCCGACTCGACTGCAGATTCCCGGTCGATCCCTCGAGCTTCGCGACGTTCTCCGCATCGGCCTCGAGCCGAGCTTCACCCAGCCCGGGGAGTTCGCCATCGAACTCGGGGATGGGAGTCGACTCGTCGGCAGCATGCACGCTCCGTCGGAGGGCTCGGAGCCTGCCGAGGCCGAGGCGATTCGCATCTCGTCGGCCTTCTTCGCCAAGCCGCGGGACATCCCCCTCGAGTCCATTCGGCGCATCGAGCGGCTCGTCCCGGGTGCCGAGCCCGTCCCGGCCCCTTCCGGCCGAGAGTCCGATCACCTCCACCCGACGAGCGGGGGAACCGTCTCGGGCGTTCTCGTCGAGGTCACTCATTCCGGAGTCCGGTTCGAGGACGACGAACTCGGAACACTGACCTTCGAGTGGCCACAGCTGCGGGCGGTGGACTTCGCGTCGCTCGGGGCGGGCAACGCGCTGCCCCCGAAGTCGATCGAGGTCGCGTTGGAAGGCCCGAGCGGTGGCTTGCTTCGGGGCGCCCTGATCGCACTCGACGACCGGGCGGTCACCGTCGAGAACCCCTTGATCGGACAGGTGCTCGCGCCGCTGCGACAGCTGGCGGGAATCGAAGTTCGAATGGGAAGGGTGCAGTACCTCTCGGATCGCGAGCCGGTCGAAGTGGAGCAAGGAGGCGATCCTGACTTGATCGATCCCGAGATCTTCGGGCAGTTCTTCGGTTGGCAGCGGGATCGAAGCGTGGAACGAACTCCACTGATCGTCGGTGAGCGCACCTTCCGCAAGGGACTCGGTGTGCACGCGCGTTGTCGCTTGGTCTACGCCGTCGCCGCGGGCGATCGGGTCTTCCAGAGCTGGGTCGGTCTCGACGCGACCGCCCGTCCGCCGACTCGCAACCCGAAGTACGGATCGGTCGTGTTCAAGGTGATCGTCGACGGCGACGTCCGGTCGACCACTCCCATGAGCTGGAAGGACCCGGCGCGCCGTATCGAGACTTCCCTTCAGGGCGCGAAGCGAATCGAACTCATCGTCGAGGAGGGGCCCGGCTCGTTGATCTGTGACCGGGCGGACTGGGGCGACGCGAGAATCGTCCGCGACTGAGCGGCGACGCCACTCCATCATCGTTTCGTCGCGGTCTCCCCGTCGACATCCCGGACGAACCGACCCTGCCGCGAGCGATCGGGCTCGCAGGAAGATCGAGCCCCGCCGGTCGCGGCTCGGACGACTCGCACTGGAAACGAAGGAACTCATGTCTGGACCCATCGACTTCCGCCGCCTGCTCGACCGAAGCGCGTCCGAGGATGGAGGCGGCGAGGTGGAACGTCGCGTCGCGCGCTCGCGAGTCACCGCGCGCCTCGGGATCGCGGCGTGGCTCGGTCTCGCCTTCGTCTCGTCCGCGCACGCCCAAGCGACGAAGCTGTCGGAGATCATCTGGGGCCGCGAGTATCGAGCGGACCGAGAGCTCGAGTCTCTCGAGGAGGTCGAGGCCGCGCTCGATCGAATGCCAGAGGGAACCGTAGCCGGTCTCGATGTCGAAGGGTCGCGCCTCGTCGCGGAGGAGATCCTCCTCCGAGCCCTGCGAGATCGCGCGATCTCGTCCGGGCGGACGGCGGACGCGGGATCCGTCGTTCGGCGTTTCCTGGAGCGTCCTTCCCATCCGTACGTCGAGACTCTCGCGCGCTCGCTTCTCGGATACCTCGAGTGGAACACCGGCAACTTCGACGACGCGCAGTCCCAATGGCGGACGCTCGAGTACGCGAACGACTGGTGGGTCATCGGCCCTTTCGAGAACGAGCGCGGAAGTGGCTTCGGTACGCCGCACGCCATCGAGAGCTCCGTCGATTTCGATGCAGTGTTCCCCGGCAAGCGCAACACGGTCGGGTGGCGGAGGTTCTCCGGCATGACGCGCGGCGGAATGATCGAACTCGGAGAGCTTCTCGATCCGGATGAAGAGGCATTGGCGTTTCTGGTCACCCACGTTCACTGCGATGCTCCGACACGCGCCGTCCTGCGACTGGGGTCGACGGGGTCGATTGCGGTCTGGCTCGGCGCCGTCGAGGTGCTACGCGTCGATGTCGAGCGCCCCTTGCACTTCGATCAAGACGCGGTCGTCGTCGATCTCCCCGCCGGTTGGACTCGCGTGCTGATCAAGAGCGGTCAGACCAAGGGGGCTTGGGCGGTTCGCGCTCGATGGACGGACGAACTCGGGGCCCCGATCGGTCTGTTGACTCGTGGCAGCGTCGAAGCAGGAACTCCACTGGCCAGTGGTGCGCAAAGAGTCGGAGGCGTCCCGTTCCAAGGCGCGACCACTCTTCTCTCGGAAGCGCCGCTCGATCGTCTCTCTCCCGCGGAGAAGGCGGCGACCCTCCGCCTGCGCGGCTACCTCGCGATGGATCGAACCGTCCATGACGTCGATGAGCACCCGGATCGTGAGCTGTTCCTCGCGGCCAACGAGGTTGCGCCGAGCGCGGTCGGCTCGTACCTGGTCGCCCGGACGCTCCGCCCGGAGATCACCCACTCTGCTCAGCGGGAGGAGAATCGTTGGCGCGTTTCGATCGAGCGGGCTCTCGAGCTCGATCCCACATTCGATCGTGCGACGCTCGATCTGGCGGAGTACTACCAGCGGCGGTTCGGGAACTGGACCCGAGTCCGAGAGCTGATCGAGCCGCTGCTCCGAGATTCCCGGCCCTCGGTGCGCGCGATGGATCTCGCGGCGGCGCTGACCGAGTTTCGTCTCGGCGCTCCGGCGGCGCGCGCGTGGCAGCAGCGTGCGGTGGACCGTCGACTCCGAGACGGAAGCTCGGCCTCGGTGCGTCGCTCCGAGGCGAGGCGGCTCCGCACGCGAGGCGAGATCGACGCGGCAGAGTCGTTGCTCCGCGAAGGAGTGAAGGTCAACGGTTCCGATGTCGGACTGCGACAGGATCTCGCGGCGATCGAGCTGGACCGGGACCGACCCGAACGGGCGCGGGAGTGGTTGACGCCCCTCTGCGACGCCTACCCCCAACACACCCAGCCCTACCGAGAACTCGCTCGCCTCGAATCATCCTACGACCGCTTCGATGCCGCGCTCGTCGATCTCGGGTCCGCCTTGGCGCTCCGTCCCCAGGACCCGGAGCTCCATCGCCTCCAGGGCGACTGCCTCATCCAGGCGGGTCGTCCGGAGGTCGCGGTGGAAGCGTTCCGCGACTCGCTCGAGCTCGATCCGAATCAGCCGCGCCTTCGGGAGCAGGTCGAGGCGCTGTCGTCGAGCTCCAGCCGCTTCGGGCTCGCGTATCGTGTCGACCCCGACCCGCTGATCGCGTCGGCGCTCGCGGCGGGCGAGGCGGACAACGATCCCTATCGGGTCCTTCTCGACAACACCGCCGTGGAGATCCACGCGGACGGGACGACGTCCCGTTTCCGCCAGTACCTGGTCAAGGTGATCAACGATCAGGGGGTTCGCGCGCTGGACTACTACCCGATCGCCTATGCCCAGGGCGAGGAGTGGGTCGACGTGACCGTCGCCCGGGTCCATCGCGGAGACGGTCGCCACGAGGACGCGCGGATTCGCAATCGGCCGCCCGAAGTCCGCGAGGGTGAGTATCCGGTGTGGAGCAACGCCTGGGTCGATCTCCCAGCGCTGCGGCCCGGCGACGTGGTGGAGATCGAGTACCACCAAGAGGATCTCAAGCAGTCCTTCTTCGGCGACTACTTCGGAGATCGCATCGTCTTCGGCTCGTCGGTTCCCATCGACCGGATGGTCTACACGATCGAGGCTCCTCGGGAGAAGAAGCTCTACTTCCACGGCGCACGCCTCACCGTGACGCCGTCGACCACGGCCGAGCGCGAGCGCACCATTCGCTGCTGGTCGGCGGAGCATCTCGCGAAGATCGATCCCGAGCCGAGCATGCCCGACGTCGCCGAACTCGCGCCGGTCCTCGAGGTGTCGACCTTCGAGGATTGGACGGAGTTCGCGCACTGGTATCACCACCTGATCCGGAAGCAGCACGAGAGCTCGGACGAGATTCGGGCCAAGGTCGCCGAGCTCACGGAGGGTGTCTCGGACGTTCGCGAGCGGATCCGTCGACTGTACGAGTTCGTCGTGACGGAAGTGCGGTACATTGCGTGGGAGTTCGGGGTTCATGGCTTCAAGCCCTACAATGCGTCGACCATCTTCACCCGACGGTTCGGGGACTGTAAGGACAAGGCGACCCTCCTGTGCACGATGCTGGGGGAGATCGGCGTTCCCGCGTATCCGGTTCTCATCCACGCCGAGACGCGGCGCTCCCGGGAGGACCTCACCCTCCCCCTGATCAACCACTTCAACCACTGCATCGCCTATATCCCGGATGCCGGCGATGGCCGACCGATGTTCGTCGACGGTACGGCCGAGAACCACGGGCTCGACCAGCTGCCGATGATGGACCGAGGCGCGGAGGTTCTCGTCGTGCGACCCGACGAGGGTGACCTGGTTCCGATCCCGTGGAACACGCCGACCGAGCAGGCGATCCACGAGAGTGTCGAAGTCGCGGTCCGTGCGGATGGATCGGCGCAGATCACCCAGCGCGACGTGGTCACGGGCGACTACGCGGTCGGCGTTCGCAGCGGATTCGAGATCGAGGGACAACGGAAGCGTCGACTCGAGCAGCTCCTGTCCCGTCGGTATCCGGGCGTCGTGGTCGACGACGTCGAAACGACCGACCTCGAGGATCTCACGCAGACCCCGGCCCTCACGCTGCGTCTCTCGGTTCCGGAGTGGGCCGATGCCAACGGAGATGGTCTCAAGCTTCCGTCCTTGCAGGATCTGTTCAACACGGTCAATCCGGTGGCCTCGCTCGCGTCGCGGGTCGAGCGAGAGCACGACCTCCTCCTCGGAAACCCGTCGCTCAGCGAACTCACCGTGGAGATCACCCTTCCACCAGGAGTCGAAGTGAAACATCTCCCCGAGAGTTTCCGGCTCACTTCTCCGGACGCGACGTTCGCGTTCCAGGCGTCGGTGACGGGTCAGAAGATCGAGCTCCGTCGAACCTACGAGCAGTCGGCGCCTCGGGTCGAGGCGTCGGACTATCCGAGCTTCCGGGAGATCGCGGATCGCATTCGCGAGCTGGCTCGAGAGCGAATCGTCCTCAACAAGATCGAGGAGGTGGAATAGTGCTGCGCTGCCTTCTTCCGCTCGTCGCGACCGCCCTGGTCGCGCACCCCGCGTCATCCGCGGGGGCGGCCGAACTTCCCTCCCGCGACGAGCTCGAGCTCCTCTTCGATGCCCCCGCACTCCACTCCGGTGACCTCGAAACCCTGCGCGAGCAGTGGTGGAGTCTGTCGGAGGGCCAACCCAACGGCCCCGCTGCCCAGGTTGCGATGCTGCTCTGGGGCCGACGCTTCGACGACCACCCCGCCCCGGCGATCGACGCCGATCGCTGGGAGTCGCTGTACCAGAGTTGCACGACCAACGGCTGGACGCGTCGCATCATCGCATGGCACTGGCTGGATGCGCTGCGTCGCGAAGGGCGCGAGTCCGAGACCTCTCGGCTCGACATCACCACCGGGAGTCCGCGTCGGTGGTTGGCCATCGGACCGTTCGGGATCGTCCCGGGGCGCGCGATCCACGAACCTTTTCCCCCGGAGGTCCTCTTCGAGCCGGAGGCAGAGTACCCCGGATCGGACGAACGGCCCGTCCATTGGCGAGAGGTCGAGATCGACGCGAACGACACTCGGCTCTACCCGAGTTCCTTCATCACGGTGTCGGGGGCGGTGGTCTACCTCCGCAGTTGTTTCTCAGTGTCGGAGCCGGTGGACGCGATCGTGCAGATCGCATCCTCGGGCTCGTATCGCGGTTGGTTGGATGGAGAGCCAGTCGCCTCGGTCGATCGGACGACCACGTACACGCGCCACGTCCGCCGCATTCCCGTCCACCTGGAGCCCGGTCAACACGGGATGTTGTTCAAGTGCACCGGCCCCGACCTCGCGGTGTTGCTCCGCACGGTCGACGGAGCGATGGTCCCCATCGTCGACGGAGATCCGACGGCCACCGAGTTCGCGAGCTCCCACAGCGGGAGCTTCGAGCCGCACGGGCTCGTGGTCCACGACGTTCGAGGCCTCGGTGTCGACGGCCTGTTGACGCGAATCCTCCGTGCCTACGTGGCGAGTCTCGATCGAGATCCGGTCGAACTGCAGAGCGCCCTGTTGGGGGATCTCGTCGACGATGCCGGCGATGCGTTCGGCCCGGACGGCGTCGATCGTTGGTCGGCCTACGCGGTCGCGGCAACGGAGCTGATCGATTCGATCCCCTACCTGCCCAGCGAGTGGACGAAGACCTGGCTCGACGACGCGTGGCAGCGCGCAAGCGCCGAGGGACCCTCGGTCCCCCTGCTCCTCGCGCGCGCGCGGGAGCGAATC
>JAGQRC010000018.1 GCA_020425835.1 Planctomycetota bacterium
TTCGTGGTCTCGCTGGCGCGCAGCGAGAAGAAGCGGGCGACGCTCGTCCGGCGGCGCGGCTGGGGAGCGGCGTTGCGGAGCCAGCCCCCTCGCCAGGGAGCTGAGACGATCGAAATCGTCGTCCGCTACCCCGACGGTCGAGAGCTGATCTTCCGTCGGCCCCGATCGTGAGTCTTCCAGAGCGGTAGCCCTCCGAGCGCTCGGCGGGCGGATTCCGAGTCGCCGGCAGCGAGCGCGTCCCGTCGGGGCGTGAGCGACGGAAGAGTCGCGTCGACCCAGATTCCGCGTTCGCCCGCGGACCAGTGTCCGCGCGGTAGTCGACCGTTCCGTTTCCGCACCGGCCGCTTTCCCGTTGCGAGCGGCTCCTGCCACCGAAGTCCCTCCGAAATTGTGCCTTGCTGCCTCCTCGAGGCGTCGATCCCGAGCGGCGCCACCCGGTCCCGCCGTTGCGCCTGGCCTTCCCGATCAGCCCACCAGAACACTCTGTCCTTCGCCCCCCCGGGGGGGCCGGCGGTGCGATCGTCGTCTCGACCTCGTCGAGACGTGCGCTCGTTCCGGCACCATCCGCGACGCGCGAGGAAGGACGTTCGGCATTGGCCACGGAAGGACTGGAATGTCGTTCACTCTTCGTCACCTCGTCGCAGGAATCGCGCTCGCCGGTTTCGTCATCTTGGGCTTGGAGTTGGGGTCCCGACGCCCCGTTCACGGCCAAGGTGTGGGCACGGACATCGTCGGTCCGAGCACGTTCATCCAGAGCCCGGCGGACCTCCAGGCGCTCGCCGTCGTGCTCACGGGCGGCACCGGAGACCTGCTCGCCCAGTCGTTGACCTCCGGCCACTGTCTCCGGTCGATCGGGTTCGCCCCCGCCGGGAGCGGTCTCTATGCGGGGCACGCCGTTCTCTATTGTGAAGGGCGCTTCGAGGTCGTCTCCTGGGACTACGACGCCGGAAACGTCACCGTGAGCTCCGATTCCGTGGCAACCGCCCCCGCCAACCTGGCTCCGGCGATCGTCGTCCCGGCCGAGGAAGAGTCCTGGGCCGCGTTGCTGGATGTGGTCGCCGATCCCCCCCGGGAGGTGGTCGACGCGCTGACCGAATCCGCCCTCGTGGGAATGTGGGTGGAAGTCCCGGACTTCACCCAGCCCTGGCGCTTGCTGTATCTTCAGTTTGAGGATGCGGGAACCAGCCGTACCATGAGGGTCTGGTCCCAGGTGGTGGGCACCACCGTCGTCAGTCGACAAGTGAAGTGATCGAGCCCGGTCGGGACTCTCCCGAGCGGGCGCCCGCTGGGGCGTGGGCCGTGGAGAAGTTCCGACGATGATCCAGCGCGTCGAAGATCTCGAAGACCAGGTGTTCTCGTTCTACGGGGAATCCCAGGACATCGATTTCGTTCGAGATCGTTGCTTCGCCGACCCTCGCGTTCGAGACCAACTCGAACCGGGGGTCTTCGCTCGGATGCGCACACTCGAGAACGCGAGCGCGGAGGTCCTGAGTCGATCGCTTCAACTCGAGTCCCTTCCCGTCGCTCGATCGCTGACGCTCTTCTTCTGGACCTATTGGCAGCAGCGCCAGCTCATGGTCGATGCGACTCCTCTCGAGCCACTTCGTTTCGGCGCCCACCCGGTCGATGACCTGTACCTCCGACTGATCCTCAGCGCTTCTCGATCCGACGGTGCAAGACGGGCCATTCGCGAAGTCATCGCCGAGCTCGAGGCGTACGATTCGGTCAAGGCGAGGCTGGTCTCGATCTGCGCGCTCTACTGGTCCAGCGGGATCGATATGCAACGGGAAGAGTTCGAGCTGGCTCGAGCATCGCTCGATGAGGCTTGGAGGATCTGCCGTCGTCACCGGTTCATCGCATCGCTCAACATTCAGTGGCGACTCGGATCCCTGAGGTGGCAGCTCGGCGACTACGCCGGGGCACTGCGGTTGCACCGAGACGAGGGTGCCCGCGTGATCGGACGCCGATTCGGGAAGTTCTCGTGGCTGCTCCAGTCGCATTCGTCGGCGTGCAAGTGTGCCCTGGATGCCAACGAACTCGACATCGCGCGCCAGGAGATCGGGCTCGCGGCTCAATTGATCCACGACAACGGTCTGTACTTGAATCCGGTCGCGGTCGGTAACTTCCTCCACTTTCGCGGGGAGTACTACTGGGCCATCGGGGAGGTCGACGAGGCGTGCCATTGGATTCGAGAAGCGCTTCGCTACTTCAAGGACGCCCATGAGGTCCGCGGCACGGTCGAGGCGAACGTGACACTGTCCCGCGTCGTCGTGAGGAATCGACCGACCGACCACTGGGACCGCGAGGTTCTCGGCGCACGCCTGCGTGGTCTGAGTCACGCCGCTGCTTCGGCGAAGTACCACGACTTGAAGCGGCAACTCGTCCAGCTCCAGCAACAACTCGCTGCGAGCTGACCCTCCCCGATCCGAGTTTCGATCCGTGTCCGCAAGTTCCGGCAGGTCGATCGCTCCGACCCTCGACGGAGCTTCTCGGCTCGACCCTGTCGCTCGACGGGCTGCTACGTCACGCTACCCCGCGAGGAGCGACCGCGGGACTCGGCCCGCGTACGTTGCCAGTGCTTGTGCGTGCAGCTCTTGGTGCACGCGACGCGATCCGGGTACCCCTGGAACGTTCGGAACAGTCGGTTGCACTGGACGCAGCGCTTGACCCGGGGGCGCTTGTCGTCGTCGAGTTTTCGATAGTGCTCGTGGAGGAATTCCATGAAGAGATTCACCGCCGCGGCCTCGAGTTCGTGCATCGGGATCGACTTCGGCGGCGGCGTGCCCTCGGGCGACGTCCAGTAATGTTCGACGACCGCCTGGGCCGGCTCGATCGGAGAGTAGGGGGTCAGTCGGAACACGCGGGCGCCGCAATGATCGTTCAACCACTCGCGGTCGTCGGCCTCGATGTACTCGGCCTCGATCCAGCGATCGATGATCGCCAAGAGGCGGCTCGGTGGGACGGACGTGTCCTCGAGTGCCTCCATGAAGCGGCGGAATCTCCCGACGGCGTGGTTCTCCATAAGAGCTGCGCGACTCCTTCGCGTGGACAACGAGCAGGTATCAAAACCGGATCGGCATGCTCCTCAACCACAAAACGTCGAGTCATCGGCCGACCCACCGAGATTCCCGCGATTATAGAGCTTGATGTAGGCACTAAGTGACTATAAAGTCCGCTAAGTTTTCGAGGGCGACGGAGACCGATTCCAAAAGGGTGATTCACCCGGGTCGCAACAGCCTTCGATTCCGGAGAGTGTCGCCTCCTCAGGACGGGGGCCGGGCGCGAAGAGCTCGACAGCGTCAAAGGGTGAGACAGGAATTCCCAGCCCTCCTGTTTCCTCTGCCGCGTCGCACGGGCCGATCCGTCCGCCTCGTCTTGAGGAGGCGTCGTCTCGGAGTGTGTCCCCGCCTGCAGCGTCGACAACGGCACGCGCTCTCAATCCTCACAAACACTCAATCCAGAGCACTCTGCCTCTGCCTCGCCGTCCAGCCGCCTCGCGGACGCTCCGCCACCAGTTCCCGCCCCGCGCCCGTCAAGGAGACTCACTCGGCCCTCGGGCTCGGCCCGTCGTGCAATGACGCGGAACGACCGCGGGGCGGCCTCCCTCGACGGTCCCTCAACGAGCTAGCTCGAATCGAGTTGCGACCTCCGTATGGGCCCAACGTCCCGGGGAGGTTTGTCGCTTGGTGCCGAGCCGGGTAGTTTTCGAGGACGACCTATTCACCGTTCCTACCCGCTCGAATGGCCACTATCGACCGTGTCCTCGTCCACGCCGACTACGTCGAGTCTCACCCAAGATCTGTTGCGCCACCTCCGTGCCGCGCGGCTCGAGGCTCGCATCTACGAGGAAACGCATCCTCGCCGACTCGCTCGCGTGGGGGAGCTGAAGGACGCGCTCGTCGAGGCGGCTCGAGGTGATCGAACGGTCATCGCGATTTCCGGCGACGACTTGATGGTCAACCACCAGGTCGTGGAGGACCTCGTCTCGACCGAACTGGTCGTGCTCCTGCGTGAACGCATGATTCGCCAGATGGTGATCGGGACGGCAGTCAGCGACGAGGAGATCGAGCTCGTTCTGCGCATTCTCACGGAGACAGCCGAGCTTCCTCAGGCGGAGGGTCAACGCTTCGACTCCGACCATCTCTCGATCGAGTACTTCGATGGCCTCCTCGACCTCGATGCCTCGGGGAATCGTCGGGCGGACCCGAACCTGGACCCAGCCTGGGCCGCCTTCACGCCGGAGCAGGTCGCCGCCATTCGGCTCGTGACCGCCGATGATCGCGTGCAGAACAAGCTCCGGCGGTTCGAAGGAGTCGAGCAGGACCAGGGACCCGAGTCCGTCGACTTCATTCACAAGTTCTTCGAGCTCCTGGCCAGTGACGCCGGTGCCGAGTGGGGGAATGCCGAGAAGTTGACCGGAACGCTGCTGGCCGGGCTCGACCTCGTTCACGAAGCGCAGCAGGTGCAGCGAAGTCGAGGCGAGATTCCTCGTCAGCTCCTCGATGCGTCGTCGGGTATCGGCTCGAACCTGCAGGCGCGCTTTCGCTGGAAGCTCCTCGGCTCGATGTTCGGAGCTGCAGAGCAGTCTCCCCGAACCGCAGAGGACATCCCGTTGCCGTCGGCGGGACCTCAGATCGACCTCACGGGGCTCGAGGAGATCGATCCCGGCCCGTTCCCGACCGAGCTCGGCGAAGTCATGCTCGGCCACTTCTCGCCGGCCATCGAGCTGGAGCATCACCTCCGAACCCTGCTCGCGCTGCACGAAGTCGAGCACGAGGACGTGACGACCGAGGGGTGGGACGAATCGCTCGTCCGCCTCGTCAACCGCCGGCAGGACCTCGCACCTGTTGCGCGCGCCGTCGCAGGACGGGTTCTGGTCGACGAAGGACTGGCCGAGTTCTTCCAGTCCCACCTCGTGCACCCCGACTTCCTGGGTCATTGTCCACCGGACCTGGCGGTCGACCTGTGCACGTCCGGGCGACAGTCGGAGCTCCAGCGCCTGTTCGAACTCGATCCGCGCTGCGCCTTCCCGTTTGTCGATCCGGAGTCGGGGGCGAGTCCTCCGGAGCCCCTGTCTCCACGTTCGTTCGAGGTGCTTCGGTCGATCATCGCCCTCGGTGATCTGCGAGCGCTCGACGTCGCCTACGCACTGTTGCTCCGTTTCGACGGAGCCGATCGCTGGAGCGGCGAATGGGGGATGTGGCTCATCGGGAAGATCCTCGGCTACCGCGCGGCGTCCTCCTGGATCAAGGGCAAGGTCCGATCCGTCCTGGATCCCGACCAGTTCCCGCTCCTGTTCGCGCTCCCGGAAGAGGTCACGGCCGACCTCAAGGAGTCGATCACCGACCTCGACGAGTCGACGCTGTTGCGCTTCTTCAGTGCGTTGTCGAACTCCCCCGATCGTTGTCCGCTCGGCTATCTCGTCGCCGCGACACGGCACTCCGCGGTCTCCGTTCGATGTGTGGCGCTTCGTTGTCTCTCGCATCGAACCGACGCCGCGAGTGTCGGCATTCTGTTCCACCGACTCCAGATGTGCGGGAGCGGCGAAGCGGACACCGAGGAGCTTCAGTACGTCTTCGATGGTCTCGAGCGACGCACCGACGTCGACGTCTGTCCTCGTCTCGAGGAGATCGTCAACAGCCGAGTCGGTTGGCGGAAGGTCTGGCCGAAGGAGATGAGGGACCGCGCGAAGACGGCGCTGCGGCGGATCAAGCGGGCGAGGAGGGGACGTGGCTAGGAGTATTCAGTCCCAGGACCTCCATGAGGTCGCCGCGCTCCTCGAGCAAGCCGCGATCCTGGTCAAGAACCGCTCGATCTACGGCGAGGAACACACGAGGACGCACAAGAGCCTGGTGAAAGTCGGCCACGCCGTCGGCCAACTCCAGGAGAGTCTGCGCCGAGTTCGGCGGCGTGTGTTCATCATCAACCGGAACGAACGCTTCTATCTCGAGAACATGCCGCTGCCGAAGGGGCCCTACGAGCACTTCTTCAACGAGCAGCTGAAACAGCGCAGCGCCTCGGGGCTCGAGATCAGCCTGGAGGGCGAGGTCCACGGGTTCGAGCACGCTGCGGCGCTCTTCGCGGACGCTTCGGAGCAGCGGTTCTCGCGTTTCCGATGGCTGAGTCCAGAGAAGGTGTACTACCTCGAGAACCGGATCAGTGCCGGGGACGAAGGTGGAGGGATCTTCGACAGCCCTCTGTTCAGCATTCCGGAGCTTCGGATCCAGGAGGAGCACTACCTCGCCGCGCTCCGGCAGCTCGAAGTGTTCATGGAGCACTGCGAGGAAGCAACGCCGGAGGAGTTCGCCTCGATCGAGGGCGTGACCCGTCGACTGGTCGATCAGCTCCTCGAGGCTCCGGACGGAGTGGTGCCGTTGACCACCGTCCCGTACTACGACTCGTTCACGTACTACCACTCTCTGAACGTGTGCGTGCTGACGCTTGCGGCGGCCCGGCGAGTCATCACCTCCGCGCCGATCCTCGAGCGCATTGCGCAGGCCGCTCTGCTGCACGACGTCGGGAAGTCGCGCGTGCCCAAGGAGATCCTCTACAAGCCCGGGCGCCTGAACGACAGTGAGGCGAAGGTCATCCGAGACCACCCGGTGCTCGGTGCAGCGATCCTCCAGAAGCTCCCGGTCGTCGATCCGCTGAACGTGTCCGTCGCGTTCGGCCACCACATCAAAGATGGCGGCGCCGGCTACCCTCGGGTCAGCCCGGGATACCGGCTCGATCCCGTCACCCGACTCGTCGAAGTCGTCGACATCTTCGAGGCGTTGACGGCGAACCGCCCGTACAAGACCGCGATGACCGCGCGTCAGGCGTTCGAGATTCTCTACGGCTCGTCCGACCTGCTGTCGTTTCGCCCATACATCGACCTCCTGTACCACGCCATCGGTCTCGAGCCGGTCGGAACGCAGGTTCAGACGGCAGGGGGCCTCGGTGTCGTCTGCCCGACCGATGATCCCGAGACCTCCGAAATCCGTTTGGTCGACGCGTCAGCTGTTTCGCTACGAGGAGGGGCATAGTCGTGCGTTACACGGCCCATCTGATCGGTGTCGGGTTGCCCGAGGTCATTCGGGCGGTCGGGGCGAGCGCCAAGACCGGCGATCTTCTGGTCCTGTCGTCGCAACGCTCGGCCCGCTTCACGTTCGTCGACGGTCGGATCGTCCATGCGACGGCGGACAACGTCGAGCGACTCGGACTTCGTCTCGTGAGCGCCGGTTGCCTGACCGGGGCTCAGCTGCACGAAGCCCTCAGCCGCCAAGCTCAGACCACGCCAGTGGTCGCCCTGTCGACTCTGCTTCTCGATCTGGAGTGGGTGGAGGAGTCGGTCCTCGAACGAGAGACCGCCCGTCACATCGTCGAAGTGGTCCGGGAAGTACTCAGCTGGAGCGACGGCACCTTGCTCTTCGAGGAGGGCGCGGGTGTCGGCCGGGTGGCGATTCTCGGCGCAGGAGTGAACGTCGAGTCGCTCCTCCTTCACGCGTCGACCACCACCGACGAGCTCCGCGACCACTGAAGCCAGCGCTCGTTCCACCGCGTAAGCCAATACAAAATAACAACATGTGCCGCATCTGTCACGGTTGATCTGCCGATGTGGCGGATTGCTGCCGAGCCCATCGCCCCCGACGGATCACTTGGCTGCCATTGTGGCTGCTCGGGCTGCGTGGTTCTCAGTCGTCGGTTTCGCAAGTTACGACTTGTATTGCTTTTGCCGAGAAAAATCCCGTTTGGCTCGTCGGTTGATTGGGCCGAGGCCTTCGCACAGCGCTTCAGTGAGTCAAAAGAAGGGAGGCGTCGATGCGAATGTCCCCAGTCACCCGAGGCCTCGTCCCCGGTAGCCTGTTCTCCTCCACTCTCGCTCCATTCACCACCAGCTTCGAGAGCGTCCTCCGCGATCTTGCTCGTGGCTTCGAGTCCTTCGCTGGTGAGCCCTTCGCCGCACCGCGTTTCCCCGCGATCAACGTCCGCGAGACCGAGACCGAGTACCTGGTCGACGTGTCCGTGCCGGGCTACTCGCTCGACGACCTCGACGTAACGGTGCACGGCACCACGCTGAAGCTGGTGGGGCGGAGCATCGAGTCGGAGGACGACGCGACGTCTCACCGACGCGAGCGGCGCCGCGCCGCGTTCGAGCGGACCCTCGAGCTTCCGACAGCGATCGACGCCAACCGCGTCGTGGCAGAACTCCGAAACGGTGTCCTTCACATCTCGCTCTCCAAGCCCGAAGAGACGCAACCTCGGCGGATCGAGGTTCGGTCCAAGGGTGCGTGACGAACGGCTCCTCTCGACAACCACCGAACGGACCATGAAGGGAACGACGAAATGAGTGACACTGCATTGGCCACGCGCCCGACGGAACAGACCGAAACCAGCGCCGTCGACACCCGGCACTGGGAGTCCCCCCTGGTCGACATCGTGGAGTCCGCGGAGGAGATCCGCGTGATCGCGAGCATGCCTGGCGTCGAGTCGAGTGACATCGATGTCAACTTCGAGAAGGGGATCCTTCGACTTCGCGGCCGGGTCCGATCCGAGGTGGATCGCCAGAGCTACCTGCTCTGTGAGTTCGCGCCGAGTGGCTACGAGCGATCGTTCCGGATCAGTGAAGCAATCGATGCGACCCGGATCGAAGCGACCTACGAGAACGGTGTGCTGACGCTACGGTTGCCCAAGGCCGAGAGTGCGAAGCCTCGTTCGATTCCGGTCACCGCGAAGTAACCGCGTCGCGAATCTCTGAATCCAACGCAACATTGCGCGGTGACGCGCGTCCTACAACCAGGCAGAACCCCCTTCTTCCCCTATCTGCGAGGGCGAGCTCTTCACCCCTTCGAGCTCGCCCTCGCTTCTTTCGAAACGATGCCCAACCCTTGCGCCGCGGCGCTCATCGGCGGTATTCAAGCGCGCAGAGAAAAGGGGAGCAGTGACACGTATTGCGCTGGCATTGGGGGGAGGGGGAGCGCGCGCCGCCTACCAGGTCGGCGTCCTACAGGCACTCGCGCAAGCCGGGGGCGACGTTCCGTTCAAGATCGTGACCGGCGTCTCCGCCGGGGCCATCAATGCCGCGCACCTCGCCAGTCATGGTCCACCCCTCGCGGGATCGATCGAAGCGCTCACCGAGCACTGGACGCACCTCACGGTCGACCGCGTCTTCGAGTCGGGAGCGGGCGGTCTCTTCTGGAACGTCCTGAAGTACGGAACGCGACTCCTCACCGGAGGTCGGCTGAAGACCGATCGACCGGCGGGCATGGTCGATACCGAGCCCCTCCGGAAGTTCCTCGAGGACGCGCTTCCGCACCGCGATGGCCGACTGATCGGCGTGGAGGATCGACTCGAGCGTGGTGGCATCGACGCGGTCGGCATCACCGCGATCGACTACGGTACCGGCCGATCCGTCACCTGGGTCGAAGGAGCGGAGCAGTTCCCCGACCTCTGGGAGCGTCGCAACCGCATCGGCGTCCACGCCAAGTTGACCATTGATCACATCCTGGCATCGGCCGCGTTGCCGCTCTTGTTCCCGGCGGTCCGCGTCGGCGCGAGCTGGTTCGGAGATGGGGGTGTGCGCTTGACTGCACCGCTCTCTCCGGCCCTCCATCTCGGCGCCGACCGGATTCTCGTCATCTCGCCGCGGTACAACCGTTCGTTCACCGAGGCGTCCCAGAGCGACATCGATGGACCGCCGCCCACCGCGCAGATCCTGGGCGTGCTCTTCCACGCGACCCTGATCGACAACCTCGACTACGACGCGAACATCCTCGAGCGCATCACCCACCTCGTCGAGCGCATCCCTCCGAGCGAGCGCGGCCCCTTCCGGCCCGTCCGCGTTCTCACGATCCGCCCGTCGGTGGATCTCGCCAAGATCGCCACGGAGTTCGAGCCCCAGCTCCCGCGCGCCTTCCGCTTCCTCGAGCGTGGACTCGGAACACAACAGACACGCAGCGCGGACTTCCTGTCGTACCTCATGTTCCAGGAAAACTACATTCGGGCCCTCATCGAGCTCGGTCGCCGCGACACCCAGCGCGATCTCCACGAGATCCTCGACTTCATCCAAGCGTGACCGCTCGACTCTCCGGCGCCCGTCAACCGCAAGGCCGCTCCTTCGACCGATAAGTGTCGACCGCACCATCGTGCATTCCCCCTTCCCGGCTTCAGGTTCGCCCGCTCGACCGCCGAAGGAAGAACGTCTGCGACATCCGTCGCCCTGCGTCACTCGTCCTCCACGAAGCCGGTAAATCGATGACTCTCCTCAAGAAGATGCTCGTGAGCTTCGCCGTGGTCTGTGCGCTGATCCTCGTCCAGGCCGTGTTCACTTGGCGGTCGACGGCATCGACGACCGACTCCATTCGCGACGCGAGGGACCGCGGGTATGCGGGAGCGTTCCATGCGAAGGAGGTGGAGCTCGATGTCGTACAGGTGCAGCAGTGGCTCACCGACATCAGCGCGACGCGAGCGGCTGAGGGGTTCGACGATGGCTTCTCCGAGGCCGAGCGCTTCGCGAAGAAATTCGAGCAGGATCTCGCCGCGCTGCGCAGCGTCGCCACCGATCGGGCGGACGAGTGCGATCGGCTCCTGGCCTCCTTTCGCGCCTTCTACGAGAAGGGCAAGTGGATGGCTGGGCGCTACATCGAGGGCGGTCCAACGGCCGGGAATGCTGCCATGGAGGATTTCGACGCGGTAGCCGCCGACATGTCCGATCGTTTGGGCAGCCTACTCGGCACCATGCGCGAACGCGCCGAGTCATCGGTGGAGCGTTCGATCCAGAGTGGTGAGTCGGCGACCCAACTGCTCCTCGCGCTGACGGCCGTCATCATCATCCTGACCGTCGTGATCGCGATCATCGTCTCACGGAGCATCTCCGGACCGATCGATCGCGTATCCGAGCGAATCCGCGACATCGCCGAGGGCCGAGGTGACTTGACTCAGAGATTGGAGGTTCATTCGGATGACGAGGTGGGACGGTTGTCCCACTGGTTCAATGTGTTCGTGGAACGACTTGCGCAGGTGATCCGAGGAATCCGCGCCGACGCTGAGCAGCTGTCGCAGTCCTCACTCAGCCTCGAGTCCACTGCGTCCGGTCTCTCCGAGCTCTCGGGGACCACCACCCAGCAGTCCGCGCAAGCATCGTCGGCGGCGGGGGATCTCAGCTCGAACCTGAAGCGGATCACTGAAGCTGCCGAGAGCATGGCGGGACGCATGGGGAGCATCGCGGCCGCTGTCGAGCAGATGAACGCATCGATCGGCGATGTCTCTCGCAACGCCGCCGAGGCATCGACGGTCGCCCACACCGCCGCCGACCTCGTCGAGCGATCCAACGAGAGCATCGGAAGCCTCGGCGCGGCGGCAGAGTCGATCGGTAAGGTCATCGAGGCGATCCAGGACATCGCCGAGCAGACCAACCTGCTCGCGCTGAACGCGACCATCGAGGCAGCCCGAGCCGGGGAGTCCGGGAAGGGCTTCGCAGTCGTGGCGAACGAGGTGAAGGAGCTGGCGCGACAAACGGCGAGCTCGACCGGGACCATCCGCGAGACGATCGAGGGGCTCCAGCACTCGGCCAGTCTCGCGGTCGCTGCCATCGGTGAGATCCGAGACGTCGTGAATCAGGTGAGCGAAGTGTCCTCCAGCATCGCCTCCGCAGTGGAAGAGCAGAGCGCGACCACTCGAGAGATCACGGAGAACGTCAACCGCGCCGCAGAGGCCACGGGCCACGTCACCACCGGGGTGAGCGAATCGGCCTCCGCGAGCCAGGACATCTCGAGCGGCATGGCCCGTGTCGACACCGCGGCCAAGGACGTCGCCGTCGGCTCACGAAAGGCCCGCGACGCGAGTCACGGCCTCACCGAACTCGCAGGAAGCCTGCGCCGCGCCGTCGAACAGTTCCGAGTCTGATCCGCCCCGGAAACCCCTTGATCGCCCGGACCCCCCCGCGCAGACTCTGGGCCTCGGTGTCCCCGTAGCTCAGCAGGATAGAGCGTCGGATTCCTAATCCGAAGGTCACAGGTTCGAATCCTGTCGGGGATACTCGTCTCTCCTCCGCTTCCCGACGTATGAGTCCTTCCCCGAGGGATTCGGGATTTCGCCGATCGCTGGCGCTGATGCGGATCAGCCCGACGGCGACGCGGTTTCCGTCGTTCGCGCCGTGGCGACAGCGTCTCGTTCCCCGATTCTCGGCGGAGACCCAGCCTCACATCGTATGCCCAGGTCGCTTCCAGAGGTTCCCGGCTTTGCCGACGATGTCGGGTTCGTAGACTCGCTCCTTCCAATCCTGGTGGCCGATCTCCTCGAACGCGACCGAGATGGAGTCTTCTCCGCAGTCCAGTTCGTCTCGGACTGCGATCGTGATCGCGTCGGTGAGCTGCTGCTTCTGGTCCTGTGACTTCCCAGGCCAGAGCTTCACGATGACGTGTGGCAATCAGGCTCCTTCCGTGAGCTGGGCAGGTCGGGCGTGTCGTTCACTTCCCGTACTGATCATTCGTGACGTGCTCGAGCCACTCCACCGCGCTGCCGTTCTTGGACTCTTGGATGGCGAGGTGTGTCATTGCGATCGTGGGCGAGGCGCCGTGCCAGTGCTTCTCGCCGGGCGGGAACCAGACGACGTCACCGGGCCGGACCTCCTCGATTTCACCACCCTCTCTCTGCACTCGGCCGACACCCGAGGTGATGAGCAAGTGTTGGCCGACCGGGTGCGTGTGCCACGCGGTGCGGGCGCCGGGCTCGAACGTGACGCTCGCGCACGAGACCTGCGAAGGATCGTCGCCGCCGAACTGGGGATCGATCCGCACTGTGCCCGTGAACCAATCTGCGGGGCCCTGCTGAGAATCCACCGATCCAACCCTGTTGATCTTCATGATTTCCTTTCCCTCGGGATGGTTGACCGCTCGCGACCACGAGAAATGTGACACCGAAGTTGTGACCAAAGTTCCTCCGACGAGAGCGAGGAAGTCTCGCCGGGTCACGTCGGGTGCGGCGGAGGAAAGGCGCTCGGTTGGAGCCCCGGCCGATGTCGTGAGTCTCTGGCTCTCCTGGTTCGGGCTCATGGGATCCTCCTCTCAGGGCTGGAGGAGAGCCTTGATCGCTCGACGCTGATCCATCGCCTGGTAGCCCTCGGCGACGCGTTCGAGCGGGAGCCGGAGATCGAAGACCTTGCCCGGGTCGACCTTCTCCTCCAGAACGAGGTCGATCAATTGGGGCAAGTAGCGTCGGACCGGCGCGGGTCCTCCGTGCATGTGAACGTGCGCGAAGAACAGCTCCTGTCCATCGAGCTGGACCTCGTGGGGGACGCCGACGTAGGAGACGTAGCCGCCCCGACGAGTCGACTGAATCGCTTGAGCCATCGACTGTTGAGTTCCGACGCACTCGAGGACGGAGTCTGCGCCGATCCCATGGGTCAACTCCATGATCCGCTCGATTCCCGCTTCGCCGCGCTCTTCGACGATGTCGGTCGCGCCGAACTCGCGTGCGAGCTGCTGTCGACTCTCATGTCGACTCATCACGATGATGCGCTCGGCGCTCATCTGCCGCGCGGACAGGGTTGCGAGCAGACCGACGGCGCCATCGCCGACAACCACGACCGTTGAGCCCGGCTTCACGTTCGCGGCGTCGGCCGCGAACCAACCGGTTCCGAGCACGTCCGAGGTCGTGAGCAGGCTCGGCATGAGCTCTTGCGGTGGGACCTCGGGGGTCGGGACCAGCGTGCCGTCCGCGAGCGGGACGCGCAACAGTGGAGCCTGCGCTCGGGTGATGAACTCACGCCGAGAGCACGACGACGGGTAGCCGTACTGACAGTTCGGGCAAGTGTTGTCGGAAGTCGCGAACGAGCCGATGACGAATTGCCCCGGCCGGATCGAGCGAACCGAGGTCCCCACCTCCTCCACGATGCCGCAGTACTCGTGTCCCATCGGGGTCGGACCGTCGAGCGGCTGGAGCCCGCGGTAGGGCCAGAGATCCGAGCCGCAGATGCAGGTCAGCGCGATGCGGACCACCGCGTCGGTCGGCTCGACGATCGTCGGCTCTTCTTGATCCTCGAACCGGACATCTCCCGGTCCGTACAGCACAGTTCCCTTCATGGTCTCCTCCTCGCGCCTCTGCGGTCGCGTTTCCGTTCGTCGAGCGCGGTCGCTCGGATCACCGAACCTGAGAGCCGGAGGCTAGTCCTGGGTTGCTCGGGGGTGGTAGAACGGTCCTCCTCGATGATGGCCCATTCCTCCGCGATTTCTCTCGGACGGAAGACCGGGTGTCGGCTGCGATGAACGCGCTGATCGTCTTGGGAGGCTTCGGAGAGCGAACCGAGCTCATGGGCCGCACCCGTTGATCCTGCGGCGATAGCCCGATCATCCACGGGATCGCGAGGCCGAAAGGTGTCGAGTTCCGACGGACGGGTCCACTCGGCACGTCATCGATCACGGGACGCCGACTCCACATCACCGGCTTGGATCACCGAGGGGAGACCCGCCAATGTCACGCCCCGTCGAAGAACTCGCCAAGGCGGTCGGGCGCAATGCTCGCGTCGACGGCTCGCATGCGACCGCGATCCCGCGGCTGACCTTGTACCGAACCTCCACGCCGACAGAGCACAACGCCGTCGTCTACGTGCCGAGTCTGTGCGTGGTCGTGCAAGGGGCGAAGGAGGTCGTCGTGGGCGCCGAGGCGTACCACTACGATCCGGCGAAGTCGGTGCTCGTCTCGGTCGACCTTCCCGCCACGACCCGCGTCGTCGAAGCGTCGGCCACGCGGCCCTGTCTCGCCATGCGCATCGAGCTGGACGCCGCCGAGGTCGGTGAGTTCCTTGCCGATGGCACGGTTCCGGAACCCTCGGGACCTCCCTCCCGGGGAATCGGCAACACCAGGGTGGAGCCGAGGCTCCTCGACACCGTCACGCGGCTCGTCGCTTTGCTCGACACACCGGCGGACGTTCCGGCGCTCGCGCCCCTCGTCCTCCGCGAGGTCTCCTACCGACTGTTGACCGGCCCCGATGGTGCGTGCGTTCGTCGCATCGTTGCGCCGAGTGCTCCGAAGCACCGGATCGCGCGGGCGATCCATTGGCTCAAGGAACACTACGACGAACCGGCTCGCGTCGACGAGTTGGCGAAGCGGGTCGGGTTGAGCTCGTCCGCGTTCCACCTGCACTTCAAGGCCGTGACCGGCTTGAGCCCGCTCCAGTACCAGAAGCGATTCCGACTCCTCGAAGCGCGAGGGTTGATGCTCAACGAAGGCCTCGACGCGGCCGAGGCAGCATTCCGAGTGGGTTACGAGAGTCCGTCACAGTTCGGCCGAGAGTACCGTCGCCTCTTTGGCGCGTCGCCGCGCCGCGACGTGGCGGCACTCGCCGAGACGCCCTCGTCGCTCGAGAGCCCGAGCCCTTGAACCGAGTGAGATGGCCGCGAGTTGACGGAAGTCGATGGC
>JAGQRC010000188.1 GCA_020425835.1 Planctomycetota bacterium
GCCCGCGGTATCGCGGGGCGCGGAGGATCTCCTCGCGCACGACTCCCCACGCCGCCCGGAGGTCCGGCTCGCGCGCTTCGAGACGAAGCGACTGCTGGTAGCGCCACTCCATCCCGCTGAGCACTCCCAGCCGGGGATCCTCGGCGAAGAAGGGCTTGGCCGCTTCGAGGAAACTCTCGATCGACTCGTGCAGGAACTGATCCTTGGTGTGGTCGAAGGTCCAGGTGCGACGCGTGTCGACACGCGACGAGAGGTCCGCGAGCTCCGCGTCCATCTCCGCGAGCTCCGGCGCCGAAGCATCGCGATCCCTCAACGCTTGCACCACAGAGCGGAGGCGACCGAGACTCTCGAACTCCGGGTGCTGCTCTCGATCGCGACGCGCCTCGGCTTCGGTGTAGGCCGATGCGCGGGCCCGCACTTCGAGGAGCCGAGCCTCGTGCTCGTTCAGACGTCGTCGGAGGGGTCGACCGCGCTGCTCGAGCCATGTCTCGTACTCGGGCAGAAGACGCGGGTCGATCTCGAGCAGGGACTCGGCGCGGCGCGTCGCCTCCTCGAGCCGAGACATGTCGGAGAGTCGGTCGACCTCGTCCCCGGCGAGACCGAGCTCGAAGCGTTGCCACAGGGTCACGGCCGCGGCGCCGGCGAGCAGGAGCAGGAACGTCGAGGCGAGAGCGAGCGGAATCGCATTCCTCCGGACGAACTTCGTCGCGCGATATGCCCAGGTGTCGCGTCGCGCCTCGACCGGACGACCCGCCAGATAGCGCTCGAGATCCTCGGCGAGCCGGCCCGGCGATGCGTAGCGGCGTGCGGGCTCCTTGGCGAGCGCCTTCAACGTCACCGTCTCGAGGTCTCCGGACAGCAGGCTCGCCAGCCGACGTCGATCGGTCCGCCGCGCCTCGGCGATCGCGTCCGGATCGATCCCGGCCGAGGTGGTGTCGGTCGCGCGCGCCAACGCGATCGACGGCCGGGTCGGATCGACCTCGCAGACCGCGCGCTGCATCTCCTCGACACTGGTGGTTCGCACGGGGTGCGGCGTCCTCCCGCAGAGGAGCTCGTAGAGGATCACCCCCAACGAGAAGACATCCGTGCCAGTGGTCGTCGGCTCACCGCGCACTTGCTCCGGGCTCGCGTACCTCGGCGTCATGATGCGCAGCTCGGTCACGGTGGAGACGGGCATCTCGTCGACATCCGGATCGATGACCTTGGCGATGCCGAAGTCGAGCAGCTTCGGTGTCCCATCGGTCGCGACGAGGATGTTGCTCGGTTTGAGGTCGCGGTGGACGACGAGACGATGATGCGCGAACTGGACCGCACGACAGACATCGATGAACAGCGCGATCCGCTCCCGGATTCCGATGCGCCGCTCGTCGCAGTACTGATCGATCGGCGCGCCGTCGACGAGCTCCATGACGAGGTAGGGCAAGCCCTGCTCGGTCGCTCCGCCGTCGTAGAGCCGCGCGATGTGGGGGTGCTCGAGGCGGGCGAGCACTTGCCGCTCGACCCGGAATCGGCGGAGGATCTCGTCGGTGTCGAGACCGCGCTTCAGGATCTTCAGCGCGACGGTCTGCTCGAAGTCGGCGCCGACGCGCTCCGCCCGGTAGACCGCACCCATCCCGCCGCGCGCGATCAGCGCCTCCACGCGATAGGCGCCGATCCGCTCCCCGAGGAACGGATCCCCCGACTCCGGGGAGAGATCGACGGCGCGGGTGCGATCGAGGGTATCGAGAAAGCCGTCGTCTTCGGCATCGCAGGCGAGGAGTTGCTCGACCTGCTCCCGGAACGCGCGGTCCCCGCCGCACTCTTCATCCAGGAACGCGGCCCGCCGCGCCTGGGGAAGACCGAGCGCGCCTTCGAAGACCTCCTGCAACCGCTTCCAGTCCATGCCCCGCCCGGCCCTACGACGATTCGGTGCGCGTCTCGTTCACGAGCGCTCGAGGCGGAATCGTACCCTCTCTGCGCTTCCGGGGCGACGAGCCTCCGCGACGAGGTCGGGCCGGTGACCGGTCAGCGGGCCCGGACCAGCGCCAGGAGCTTCGGTGTGATTCGAACGAGAGTCGGCGTGTCCGGAGCGGCTTCGATCTCGATCGCGCGCTGTGCCCGATCGACCGTCGGGATCTCGATCTCGACGTCGGTTCCCGTCTCATCGATCCGGACTCGCTCCTGCTGCATCGACAGCAGCTCGGCGTAGGTGATGTCGAGGTCGAGGTGGACACCGCGTTCGGTGCGATCGCCGACCAACTCGAGGAAGACCCCCTCCTGGAGCGTCTCGATGATCGGGTCGGCGAAGTAGTCGCCGTCGAGCAGGTAGATGTCGACGTCCCCGATGTACGCGCGCTCGTTGCTGATCGTGATCGTGGCGCGCTGACCGCCGACCGCCTGCACCCGCGGCGCGGAGATCACCTCCATGTCGGGATCCTCGAGGAGCGCCGCCACTTCGCTCTCGCTCAGTGCACGGTGATCGGCCTTGCTCCACTCCGATCCCGCGGCCCTGCTGCGGAGCAGATGGACCTCGACGCCGACCAGTCCCCTCGTCTCGACCTGCTCCTGCTCGTAGCTCTCGAGCCACGGTTGGATCCGATCGAGCACCGCCTTGTCCTGGAAGACGACCAGCCAGTCGTCCTGCCGGAACGCCTGGCGGCCCGGCCGAGGCCAGCTCTCCGGCGCGACGTCACGCTGGAGACGATCGACGAGCGCGGTGGTCTCCGATGCCTCATCGTCATCGTCGAACCAGGTCACTCGGAAGAAGCCCATTCGGAGGGAAGGGCTCTCTGCCTTCGCCAAGTCGAACGCGTCCCGAACCTCGTCGATCGGCACGTGGGCCCGAGGCTCGAGATCGGCCATGCGCGACCGCACCTCCGCGTTCGAACAGGCGCTGATCCCCAGTGCGCTACTACCCAGAAGGGCGACCGTCGCGACTCGCGCGAACGTTCCTCGAATCGATCCGATCATGGCGTTCCCTCTCTCCGAACCTCGAGACCCGTCATCGTTCACGAACACGGAGCGAGCATCGCGGGACGCATCGCGCTCCGGGCTCCTGGTGGTGCTACGAACTTGCTGCCCGGAATCCTAGCAGTCCGTTGTAAAACTCATTCCGGCCGAGAGCCCGAGCTTCCTGCGCCCAGCACACCCGTCGAAACTCGAAGTATGAGCCATAGTCGAAGCGAGATCGGTCACGGAACGGTCAAGAGGAGACGATCACTTCTCGGCCACCTCCTCGTCGAACGCGGCGCGCAGCGACGCCACGCGACCGCGATTGACCCCGAAATCGGAGTAACCCATTCGCGCTCCGGCTCGCACGTGGATCTGCGACCCCGCCTCATCGAGCAGCAGCTCGAGATCATCGCGGAACCGGAACACGAGGCTCGTGCTGACGGCGCGGAGGTAGCCCGGCTCGTCCACGATCACTTCGGTGCGCGGCCAACTCGAGACGATCGCCCGCGCACGCGCCCAGGCGACTTCGGGCGACCCCTCGAAGCGCAACGGCTCCACGCGATGCGCGGGGTCGGGGTCCTGGCTGTTGACACAGTTGGGTCGACCGGGGCACGGCGTCAACGTGCCCTCACGGACACCGAGCTCCGGCGCGCGGCAGGATGCCAAGCCGATCCCGAACATCACGCACACTCCGATCGAGACGATCGCCAAGCCCCAACGCCACGCTCGCCGACGCGTCGGGTCGCTCACTTCGCCATCTCGTAGCCGAGGACCCACGCCGTGACGCGACCGCCATCGCTGTTGAGGCGGAGCTTCTCGCCTTCGCCGTAGATGGACCCGGCCGGGTATCCCAAGTCGATGCGGTCGTTCCCGAGCAGTGTGAACTCTTCGCTCTGCCGACCCGCCTGCAGCTGGAGCTTCGCCGACCCGCTCCCCCGCGTGATGACGTTGGTCATGACGAACACGCGGTCCTTCGGAACGGTGTACTCGGACTCGCGCCGATCGCGGGTCACCCGCAGCTCGACGCTCCTCCCGTCGGCAACGCCGGGGAGCGGAGCGAAGCGGACGTTCGTGTTCGGATCCTTGTCGTCACGGAAGGCGAGAGAGGAGTCCGCGGCCCACGCGGGCGCCGCGGGAGCGACGCCGATCCCGCAGAAGAGGCGGGGAGCGGCCAGACCGAGGAGCAGGGCGAACGCAGGGAGGAACCATCGAGACGACATGAGAACTCCTTTGAAGAGGGGTCCCCATGGTAAACCATGAGGGACGGACGTGCTCCGCCGTTCGACCGCTGCTCCCGAGCCGCCCACGAAAGCAGGACATCGTGATCCGACGACTCTGCGCCCCGGGACTCGTCTCACTTCTCGCTCTCGCCATCTCGAGTTGTGTCTGGACGCGCGACGACCTCGGTTGGGGCACGAGCGCCACCGCGGCCGGTTCCGACACGGAGGCGACCCCTGCGAGGGTGACGCCTGTCGTTCGCCCCCTTCCGACGCGACGTCATGGCCATCGTGCGCACGCCATCGGTGGTCGGCTGTTCGTCCTCGGCGGTAATCAGTCGGGTACGGCGACGCGGGATCTCCTCGAGTACGACTTCGACACCGAGGCGTGGATCCCACGCGCGCCGATGTCGACGCCGAAGAGCTTCTTCGGTTCGGCGGTCGTCGGCGGGGCGATCCACGCGATCGGTGGCGGCGTCATCGAGAGGTACGACGCGGGCGACGACCGTTGGACGACGGTGTACTCGGGAACCGAGCTCCCGAGCTCACACTTCACTGCCGCGGCCGTCGCCGACCAGATCTTCATCCTCGGTGGCTTCCCGACGGAGCTCGGGGCGATGCGGGTCTTCGACACTTCGACCGGAGCGCTTCGACGGGGCATCTCTCCACCCGACCATCGACCGGGGGATCACTTCCGCTTCATGGCAGCGCTCTGCGGCGAGCTCCACGTCGTCGGTGGCTATCTCGAGGAGGCGACCGGAGGCACCACCGCCCACTGGTCCTTCGACGGCGAGAAGTGGACGGAGCGGTGCCCAGCACCGGTCGCCACGGCGGCGAAGTTCGCCGCGTGGACCGTTGTCGATGACCGCTTGGTCATCTTCGAGCAAGTCCAGGGCTTCGGGATCCACCATGCCTACGATCCGCGGCTCGACGCGTGGACCGAGCTCCCGGCGGTCGAGATGCTCCGCGCGCTCCCCGCGACGGTCGCGATCGACGGGAGCCTGTTCGTGATCGGCGGATTCCCGACCGAGTCGGCGGCGACCGTTCTTCGGTACGATCTCGAGCGACGACATTGGGACGCGATCGCGAACCGCCCGGCTACTCTCCGCGGAATCGGAGGTGACGAGTCGTGAACACCCGGGCGTGGGTCGCCGCGGTGGTCTTCTTCGGCATCGGCGTCGTGGCGCTGGTCCACGGCTTCCGCGTTCTGCGACGCGAGCCACGGGAGGATCGACCGTCGCCCTTCCCGCGATGGGTCATCGCCGCTCCGTTCCTCTACCTCGGCACGGGGCTCCCCTTGATCGTGATGTACGCCGTGCTCGCTCGACACGGTGTGCACTGGCCCGCCGCGATCCTCGCGCCTTGGGCACCGATCGTGCGATTCATCGACTCCTTCGAGTAACGGCGCACCCGAAGCGAGGCGATCGGCCGGTACCGCGGATCACGCCTGAGGGGGGTTGTTCGCCAGCCCATCCCAGAGCGAGAGGACGACCTCGGCGATGACGCCCTCGGTGGCCCGTCGATGCGCCCATTCGATCATCGCGGGATCCCGACCGGCGTCGGTGCAGAGTCGTTCCGGCCACGGGACGACACCGATCCTCCCGAGGTCCAGGCGATCGGCGTCCCAACAGGTGCGGACGGTGACCGGTCCCTCCGTCTGCCCGTCGGTGTGCAGGGAGCACGCCTCGACGAGCAACGAGAACCGTTCGTCGTCGAGCTCGAAGCACTCTCCGCGCAGGCTGCGCGCGAGATCGGCGCCGCGACGGCCGTGCCCCGGATCGTGGTGCTCGTTGACGCGACGGGCGTCGTGGAGGATGGCGAACAACGCGACGACGTCGAGATCGGCCCCGGTCGTCGCCGCGAGTCGCACGCCGTTCTCGAGGACGCGACCCCAGTGCGCCAAACCGTGGTCCCCGTACCAGGGGAGCGCATACTCCCTCAGCACTTCGCGAAGAATGGATTCGATATCGATCGTGGACATTGCGAGGAGTGTAGACGCAGACGGCGCCCACACAACCGGGGACTCCACCGGTTGGTGAAGCCGACGCCGCGCGTGGACCACGGAGGCGATCCGGCCGCTCGTCCAGGGAGCGAGCCGACTGAGACGACGGAGCCTCGGTTTCGGCCCACCGCGCCGAGCCGCCGGACGACGACCTGCGAGTGGGGACTTGTCCTTACAACGGGAAGAAGAACGGGATCAGGGCGGTCGCGACGAGCCACATCAGGAGATTCAACGGCACCCCATATCGCAGGTAGTCCCGGAATCGATAGCCACCCGGCCCCATGACCATGGTGTTCGTCTGGTAGCCGATCGGGGTCGCGAAGCTCGCGCTGGCGCCGATCGCGATCGCCATCAGGATCGGCTTCGCATCGATGTCGAGCTGTGCCGACACGCCGAGTCCTATGGGGGCGAGCAGCACGGCCGTGGCGTTGTTGGAGAGCACTTCGGTCAGGAGGCTCGTCAGAAGGTACAGCGCGCTGATGACGATGACCGGATCGCGATCGCCGACCAGGTGCACGACGCCTTGGGCGAGGTTCGCGGCGAGGCCGGTCTTCTCGAGCGCGACACCGAGCGGGATCATCCCCACGAGCAAGAGGAGCACCGACGAATCGAGCGCGCGCGTCGCATCGCGGACCTCGAGGCAGCGCAGCAGCAGCATGCACGCCGCGCCCGCGAGAGCGAGGACGACCATCGGTTTCCAACCGGTCATCGCGATGATCACGATGCCGAGGAGGACCGCGACGGCGATCGGTGCGCGGCGCGGAGCGGTGAGCGTCTGCGACACGCCCTCGACCAGGAGCACCTCACCCTCGGACTGC
>JAGQRC010000189.1 GCA_020425835.1 Planctomycetota bacterium
GGACCGACGGGGCATCTCGCCGACGTCCGACTGCCGTGCGCGCCGCCACCGGCTTGCTCCTGCTGATCGTCGGGGTCGCGATCTGGCTCCTCCTCACGCCGGACGACCGATCGTCGGCGATCGAGCGCGCGGAGCATCGAGACTCGATGGCTCGGCGACTCGACGAGAGTCCGACGCGGTCCCTGGACTCCACCGTCTCGATCGCTCCGGCCCCCAGTACCGTGGTCCAACCCGCTCGTCTCGACCCGCCTCCGTACCTCGATCGCGTTCGGGTCCTTCGAGTCGTGGACGCCCGGACGGGCTCGCCGGTCGAGGGCGCAACGGTCGCGACCCGGCGTCGCACCGCGGACTCCGCGAGGCGGAGTGTCGGGCGCCGGGCCGCCGATTTCTTGATGCTGCCCTTCGCGGACGACACGTGGGGTCGGACCGATGCGGACGGCCGACTGTCGATGCCGGCCGAGGTGATCACGACGCAGGCGAACTCGGTCCGGCACCCCGAGTACGCCGAGTGGCGCGAGACCGCGTGGTGGCGAACGGATCTCCTCGACGTCGACTCGGTCTGTGCGGTGGAACTCGTCCGGGCCTCGACGGCGACGATCCAGGTGCTGGATTCCCGAGGCTCCCCGCTGCCCGGGGCGAGGGTGCGGCTCGAAGGCTCGTCCGGTGACCGCGCGACGATGCGGACCGACGATCGCGGCCGAGTGAGCTACGCGCGACGCGACTACGACTACCGAGTGACGGTCGAGGCCGAGGGCCACGTGCCCCGCACCGGGTTGGCGCAGGCTCCGGAACACCTCTGCGAGTTGGTTGCGGGAGCGGCGTCCGAAGGGGTCGTTCTCGACGCGCACGGCGTTCCCGTGGGTCCCGTCGTTGTCGCGCTCCGGTGTCCGGGGCACTTCGAAGCGCCGATCTCGGTGCGCACCGACGCGCGAGGCCACTTCGTGACCGTTCCACTGCCGAGCGCCGGGCAGGTCGACGTCGCCATCGAGCTTCCGGAGTTCCCCGTGTACCGATCGAGCGTCGTCCTCCCGTGCACGAACTGGACGCTCGTTCTCGAGGAACCTCACTGGGTGGAGGGTGTGGTCCGGCCCAGTTCGTTCGATCTCGACGGATCCACGGTCTTCCTGGTGCCGCGCGAGGGACCGTTCCTCGTGCGGGATCTGAGGACGGCACAACCCTCGTCGGACGGCACGTTCCGCGTCGGCCCGGTCGGGGCGGGCCAGTGGATCGTGACGCTCTGTCACCCCTGGGGCATCTCCGACGACGTCCCGGTGTCCCTGACCGAGACGACGTTGGTGGAGCAGGTCTCGTTCGAGCTCCGAGAGAGCGCAGTCGTCGAAGGCATCGCCGTTCTGCCGACCGGTGACCCCGCCGTCGGAGTGGAGATCCGGATCGGCTCGGTCTTCGGCGATGAGGTGCGTGGCCCGATCGTGCATACCGACGCCTCGGGGTGGTTCAGCGTACACGGCTTGCCGCAGACTTCCCCGATCGCGCGCCCCGGGACGGACGACATCCGCTGGGCCGGCCTCGGAGACGGCGATCGAGGGTTGATCCTCGAGGTCGCGCCGCCGCATCAGCTCGTCGCCAAGAACCAAGTCGAGATCCCGACCGCGCCGCTCCGTGGGTCGCGCAACAGCTGTCGCGTCGACCCGGGCGAGCGCGACGTGCGGCTCACGATCGCGATTCCGGAACGCGTCCGACCGCAGACGTTCGAGCTGCACGACGACCTCGGGCGTCCGGTACGCACGGTCACCAACCTGATCGTAGCGAGCCCGCGAGCCCCACGGTCGAGCGTGATCTTCGCGGGAACCCACGGAGTCCCGGCGCTGAACGGCGACAGCCTGGACTGGTCCGACTGCATCGTGGGGATCTGGACCCGGGAGTACGCGATCACGTTCGTGCGGGTGAGCGGTGCCGGGACGCAGGCGGTGCCGATGGAGCGCCGTCTCGACCGGTCGCTGCGGGTCGTCGATGCGAGTGGTGCACCCGTCACGGCGCTTCCCGTTTTCGTCGAACCGATCGTCGGACCGGAGCCGACGGAAGTGGCGTTGTTCGTCGGCCGGACCGACGCGGATGGTCGGATTCTCGTGCCGCTCGGCGCGGGGACCTACCGAGTACGGACGACGGACGAGGCGGACCGGGCCGACGTGACGCTCCGCCCGTTCCGATCCACCGTGCGCGTCGAGGAGAGTGAGGACTTGGGATCTCTGCGTTGGGAGCCCCGCCAGAACGAGGAACAGCGCGTCGTATGGACGCGGTGACGGGGGGCTCCGCTGATGGAGTTCGGCCGGAGACGGCTTTCGAGCGAGGGCGCCGGAGCGAGTTCGTCCGCGGACTCCTCTTGCGACGCCCGATCGGTACCATGGGGATGGGCTCCATGGGGGCTGGATCGGTGAGACGAGGAGAAGGCATGAGACTTCAGGAATGGACGAGAGCGTTTCTCGCGATGGCTCTGCTCGGGTCGTCGGGGCTCTGCGGCCGCGTTTCGGCGGAGGTCGCGTTCGTCACGGCGGACCAATGGACGTCAGCAGGTCCGCAGTCCGTCGCCGTCGCGGACTTCGATGAGGACGGCGTCTTCGACGTCGTGTTGGCCAGCCCTCTCAGCGACACGCTCGAGGTTCGATACGGCATCGGCAACGGCTTCTTCTCTGGTCCGTTGACGCACTCGGTCGACTTTCCGTTCCACGTCCTGGCCAGTGACCTCGATCTCGATGGGCACGCCGATGTCGTGACCGCCAACCTGCTCGACGGCAGCTTCTCGTTCATGTACGGCGATGGACTCGGCCATTTCACCGCAGTGGAGTCGCAAGCCATCGGCGGCAGTCCCATCGCCGTGGCGGTCGGAGACTTCGACGAGAACGGCGTGCGAGATCTCGCGTTCGCCGACTTCTCCGCGGGCGAGATCCGCACCTGTCTCGGCAACGGTGCCCGAGGGTTCGGTGCGGCCGTCACCGTCGTCGATGATCTTCCGGCTGCGAGCTTCGTGATCTGCGTCGACATGAACCAGGACGGTCACGTCGACCTCGTCGGCACGAGCGGCAACCAGAGTTCGTTCGGGGTCTTCTTCGGTGACGGCAACGGTGGGTTCTCGATCTACCAGCAGGTCGACATCGGCGTGGACGACTCCCTGTGGGACATCGCCGCCCGTGATCTGAACGGCGACTTCCTCCTCGATCTCGTGATTCCCTGTCCCAACCTCGACTTCCTCGTCGTCTACCCCGGCACCGCCTTCGGTGCTCTCGGGGAGCCGAGGATGATCCCGTCGGGGGACACCCCCGAGGCGACGGAGATCCGAGACGTCGATGGCGATGGGTTCCAGGACGTCGTCTCGGTCAACTCCAGTAGCAACGACATCTGCGTCAACGTCGGGGATGGTGACCTCCAGTTCACGGACCCGCTCGGCTTCGCGGTGGGGAACGCCAGCGCGAGCCTCGCTCCGGGAGATTTCGACGCCGATGGCCGGGAGGACTTCATCGTCGCCGGTGGTGTGGGCGAGGTCCGCGTCGTGCTCAATCGCTCGACCCCCAGTGACGTCTGGTTCGTCCGCGGTGATGCCAATGGTGACGGAACACTCGGGATCGGCGACGCGATCGTGAGTCTCGACTATCTGTTCGGTCCGGGATTGCTCGGCTGCCCCGACGCTGCGGATCTCGCCGACGACGGCAGCGTCAGCATCGGGGACGTCATCCTGCTGCTCGACGGACTGTTCGGCTCCGCGACGCTGCCGATCGACTGCGGCCCCGACACCACCCTCGACATCATGTTGGGCTGCGACGATGCGTGGTCCTGTGCCCCGTGAGTGGAGCGAGAATATGGGGACCGCGAAACGACGCGAGAGGCACGGTATCTCTGGGCGTGAATCCAACCCCAGGGAACGAGAGGTTCTCATGTCCATGAACTGTCGGTTCTTCTTCGTCGCGAGTGTCGCGCTCGTGCTGTGGATGGCGTCCTCCTCGCAGGGGCAGGACTTTCGAAGGGGCGATGCGAATGCGGACGGCCACGTCGTCGGCGTCGTCGACTCCGACAACATACTCCGAGCCCTGTTCGCGTTCGGCACCGTTCAGTGCCAGGACGCCATGGACTCCAACGATGACGGAGCGCTCAACATCGCCGACCCGATCCACATGTTGAGCGGGTTCTTCTCCGGTGGTGCGCCGATCCCGTCGCCAGGGATCGACACCTGCGGCACCGATCCGACCCCGGATTCGCTGGGCTGTGGTTCCTATCCGAATTGCGTTCCCGGCCCGATCCCGCCGGTCGATCCGGACTACGAGTTGATCGCGAGCGACGCTTCGGGCACCGCGGGCGACACCGTGACGATATCCGTTTCGTTGTCCAACGCCGTTCCCGCCGCCGGTTGGTCGTTCGGACTGTGTCACACTTCCGGCTTTCTGACCCTCAACGGAGTCGCCGATGCCCCCGACCTGTTGACCGTCGCGCCCGCCTTCAACCAGACGGTCCAGGTCGGGAACGGTTGGTACTGCGGAGTGCTGGTCGACTTCCTCGTCAACGACACTCTGCCCGCTGGGGTCCATGAGCTGTACCTCGCCAACTACACGCTGATGACCGACGGCGTCACGTCGGTCGACTTCTGCGACACGCTGGCCACCCCCACGGTCCATGTCGCGATCGTGCCGGGTGGTGGCGGCTGGGCCACCCCGATGACCGATGCGAGCACCGTCACCATCTCCGGTTCCGTCGCGCCCGTGAACGACGATTGCGTCGACGCGATCACGATCGGCGAGGGGGCGACGACGTTCGTGCTGGTCAACGCCACGACCGACGGACCGGACCTCACGGGCTTCTGTGACTTCGGCGCCGCGGGAGACGAGATCGCCCATCAGGACGTTTGGTACTGCTTCACGCCGAGCGCCGACGGTGAAGCGACGTTCAGCACCTCGGGCAGCGGCATCGACACCCGGTTGGCGGTCTACTCCGGTTGCACCTGCCCGGCCGACCCGTCGACGGTCCTCGGCTGCGACGACGATGCTCTGGGCTTCCCGCCCGGGGAGTCGGCGGTGACTCTGGACGTCTTGGCGGGCCAGTCCTACCTGATTCAGGTCGGCACGTTCGACGAGTTCACGGCGACGGGCGTGGGCTCGTTGCAGATCGACGTCGACCCGATGACCCCGCCGGCCAACGACGATTGCGCGAACGCGTTGCTGATCGGCACCGGAACCTTCTTCTTCTCGCTCGAGAACGCGACCACCGACGGTCCCGACCTGGCCGGCTTCTGCGACCCCGGTCCGAGCGGCGACGACATCGTGCACCAGGATGTCTGGTTCCGATACGTGGCGGCGTGCACCGGTGACGTGACCATCGACACCTCCGGCAGTGGGCTCGACACCCGACTCGCCGTCTACGCCGGCTGGGGTTGCCCGGCCGACGCAACGAACGTGATCACCTGTGACGACGACGCGCTCGGATTCCCCCCCGGAGAGTCGTCCGTGTCGATCCCGGTCATGGGGGGCGATCAGCTCCTGATCCAGGTCGGTACCTTCTCGGAAACCACGGGGACCGGTCCCGCGCAGCTCAACATCGAGTGTGTCGGGATCTCGGTGCCCGGAGAGTTCCGACGCGGAGATGCCAACCAGGACGGCACCATCAACATCGCCGACCCGATCTACATGCTCGGATTCTTGTTCGGTGGCGGTCCGGGGTCGACCTGTGCGGACTCCATGGACTTCAACGACGACGAGTTGCTCGACGTCGCGGATCCGATCACCGGACTCTCGTACCTGTTCGTGTCGCAGCCGATTCCCGCTCCGGGCCCGAACTGCGGTCCGGACCCGATGGGCGCCTCGCTCGATTGCGTCCAATACACGGCTTGTCCGTAGTGCAGAGATAGCGACCCATCCGAGGGTATCCGGGCAGGGCTCCTCTTCGAGGAGCCCTGTTTCGTTCGAAGGCGGACCGAGCGGCACTCGTCGATCGCGTGGCGCCGTCATCGCCCCGGACTCGCGCGCTATCGCTTTGCTCCAGTCCGGGACACCGCGACGCGCGCGGTCGGATTCCCCGGCAGGAAGTCTCGCGTGGATGGTTCCACGAGTCATACTCGGCCGCGACGTCCACCGAAGCCATCCATGGGCGCGGTCTCCCCGTGTGAGGCCGCGTCGTTCGTCAGTGAGGAGTTCCGATGACCGACAAGAAACCGGTAGCCCAGGCGCTCGAAGTGCTCCTGGCCGACAGCTACACCCTGTATCAGAAGAGCCACAGCTACCACTGGAACGTGACGGGACCGATGTTCACGACGCTCCACACGCTGTTCGAGCAGCAGTACACGGAGCTCGCGATCGCGATCGATGAGATCGCGGAGCGCATCCGATCGCTCGGCTTCCCGGCTCCGGGGAGCTTCACGCAGTTCATGGAGCGCTCCAGCGTGAAGGAGGACACGGCAGTTCCGTCGGCGATCGACATGGTGCGCCAACTCGTAGCCGACCACGAAGCGGTGGCAGAGTCGGCGCGCAAGGTGATCCACGCCGGTGAAGCGGCGAACGACGACGCCAGTGTCGACCTCGGCGTTCGACGGATCGATGTGCACGAGAAGAGCGCTTGGATGCTGCGCAGCCATCTCGAGTAGGAGATCCGACTTCGAAGAGGAGGTTGATGCGCTCGATCCGCGGATGTAGTGTGCTGAAGTGTTGGAAACAGCAGGTCGAGGAGGCCTCATGCCGCCGAAAAGTCCGGCGGCGCTGTAGCGCTGACACGAGTTCGTTTCGGAGCGATGGCCATTCCGAGAGTTCCGACTCGAGGCCGACTCCGCGCTGCAGCGCCCGACCTTCGTCCAGACTCACGATTCGTCGAAGCCGCGATCGAGCGAGTCCACTCCGGGCGAGGGTCTCCACCCACTTCGCTGGTGCCCTTCGCTCCCGAGTCCTCGGCGGTGAAGTCGGCAGACGCAGCGCGGTTTCCTCTAGAAGACCGACCGTGATTCGCTTCCGTCA
>JAGQRC010000190.1 GCA_020425835.1 Planctomycetota bacterium
ATTCGCCGAAAACACCGATCGATTCGAGCTTGTCGGGTCGGACATGAATGCCCTCCGCGACGATGGAACACTCCGATCCGTGGAGCATAGCGCAGACTTCTCCTCGATCATGAGCCGGCGTTGCAGCCCCGACGTGCTCCTCGCGGCAGCACCGTGCAATGTCGGTCTACTCGAAGGTGCCCACGAGTTCAACGCTGCTCGGTCACTGGAGCACAGTCGGGACTCAGCCACTCGATCGCAGCCCCGCGTAGCCGGGCGGTGACGTCGGGGTGCCGTGTCGCGAGGTTGTCGCGTTCGTCGGGGTCGTGGGAGAGGTCGAAGAGTTCGTCGCGTCCCGACTCGAGGTCGTGGATGAGTTTCCACTGATCCTCCCGGATGCCGACGAGGGGGAGCGAGTAGTCGGTGAAGAAGTGGACGGGTCGCGAGCGGGGTTCGCGAAGGAGCGAGTGTCCTTCCATGCCGGGCCACGGGGGCGATCCGGTGAGGTCGAGGATCGTCGGTGCGAGGTCGATGACGCTGATCGGTTGAGTCCAGATCCGCGGTTCGGATCGATCGGTGATTCCGGAGGCATGGATCATCAGCGGCACGCGGAGGTTCTCGTCGTAGAGGAAGAAGACGTGGCCGGTGTTGCCGGGGTGCCGCCCGAACGCTTGGCCGTGGTCCCCGACGATCACGAGCAAGGTGTCATCGAGGACCCCGCGTTGCTCGAGGCCGGTCACTAGACGCTCGATGGACCGGTCCGCGTAGCGAATCGCGTTGAGGTAGTCGGAGTGCTCGCCGTCGCCGCGGAACGGCCCACCGGGTGGCGACGCGTACGGGTGATGCCCAGCGATCGGCATGTAGATCGTGAAGAACCGCTCGTCCGGAGCGAGGCCACCGAGGTCGCTGAGTAGCCGGTCGACCATGGTCTCCTCGTCGACCCCGAAGCTCGAGTCTCGAACGCCCGTCACATCGCCCGCGTCGATCAAGCGAGCGAAGCCGCGATCTTCGATGATGCTCCGCATCCCGAGGTAGTCGAACCGACCCGAGTGGTAGAGCGACGTGCGGTAGCCGAGGGCGGCGAAGTGGCTCGCCAGGGTGGGGAACTCGAACGCGTAGTCCTCCGCTTCGCTCCGCATGCGCGGCGCGCGCGACGCGAACGCCGGGAGGAGACCCTTGATGCTCTCGGGGTAGAGCGTGTAACCGCACGACGCATCGATCGAGCGACGACTCAACGCGTCGAGAAAGGGCATCGGAGATTCACCGTCGACTCGATCGAGCTCGAGCGCGCAAACCGATTCGAGGATCACCAGGAGGACGTTTCGACTCGCGGCCGCGCCGTGGAGCGCTTCGCATTCGGGAAGGAGCGCCTGCTCGGTGTCACCTCTTCGGGCGATCGATGGCACGCCCGTCGGAAGCGGTGACCGGAGGCCGCGGATCAGAGTCCAGGTCGCGCTACGGTGGAGGCCGTGGGTGTCGACGCGCGGCTCGAGCCAGAGCCCCGCTCCCGCGATCGACGCCAACCCCACCGCGACACCGACCGAGGTCCACCGCGCCGAGCAGCGAACGCGCTCCTGCCGTGATCGTCGGCCGAGCACCGAAGCCGCGACTGACACGATCGCGACGAGACCGGTCGGCCCGAGGATTCGCGGCCGCACGAAGTGCGCGACCGAGTCCCCGAGCGCGCCGCCGGCCGCACCGAACATCGCCGGAGTGATCGGCGATCCCGTCGACAGCGCGATCGCCGTGTTGAGCGTCGCATGTGCGGCCAGTCCGACGTAGAGAGTGACGGTGAGCCAGCGCCAAGGAGTAATGGCCGAGATGATCCCGAACGACAGCGCGGTCGCGAGGTCCTGAGCGAAGAGCGTCACGAGCATTACGGCCGACAGGTCGATGTCGTGCGGCCAGAGTGTGGCGATCTTCGCAACGATGAGAACGACGCCGAGTCGAAGGCCCCACGTCATGTCGACCTCATCCGACAGGCGACCGAGGAACATCGTATCGAGACCTTGGACGAACCAGACTCCGCGCGCCGAACGACAACGGTGGAGTCTCCTCGGACGGTCGGGAACGGCTCGTGCGAGGCGAGTCCGTGCCATGGCCGTGTGTGCCATCGCGGCCGCGAAGCGAGTCGCGCTCTTCGGCGACCGATCTCGTCTCCTTCCCGTTTCGCGGTGCTCCTCATCGCGTGCTCTCCCTCATTGGTACTCTCCTCCGCGGTTCGAGGCGAGATCCGAGAGTCGAGCCCCGCCCCCCGAGACTCGTCTCGTCCGCGATCGATGCCCCTTCTCGGGAAGGTGGAGTCATGAGACGACTTCGTACGCATCCACTGATCGCCATCGTTGCTTCGCTCCTGATCTTCCTGCTCGGGCCCGCCGTCTCGGCCCAGAGCCAGCCGTTCATTCGTGGCGACTGCAATGCCGACGAGCACTACGACATCAGCGACGCGATCCGCGCCCTTGGAGCGTTGTTCGGCGGACAGACCGTTCCCTGTGTGAACGCCTGCGACGCCAACGACGACGAGGGGTTCGACATCTCGGACGCGGTCTACATACTCTCGAGTCTGTTCACGGGCGGTCCGCTCCCTCCCGCTCCGCATCCGGGATGTGGGAACGACCCGACGCCCGGTTCGCTCTCCTGCGATTCCTTCGATCCCTGCCCGAGTGGATCCGGAATCGCTTTCGAGAGCCCGCCGGAAGCGCCGCCGGCAGCACCTTGCTCCTCGTCGGGGCAAGGCTGCGGATCGTGCGCCAACGATCGCGCCCCGGTCGACCGCGGTCCGATGCACACCGTCCATCTCCACTCCGGCGAGTTCTATCTCGCTGCCACCGATCTGCGGATCCCGGGTCGCGGTCTGGACTTCACCTGGACACGGAAGTACCGCTCTCGTTTCGGCCCCGACACCGAACAGGGGAACGGATGGGACTACTCGTACAACGTCCGCATCGAGCAGCCGGACGCGACGTCGGTCGTTCTCCACGACGGGAATGGCCGTCACGATCGATACGCGAAGCAATCCGACGACACCTACACCGCCGCGGAGTTCTTCCGATCCGGGAAGTTCCAACCTGGCGGTGAGTTCATCCTGACCTTCGCCGATACCGGTGCGTGGACGTTCCGTTCGCTCAGCGAGTCGGTCGCCCCAGGGAAGATCGCACTGATCGCCGACCGCAACGACAACGCCCTCGCCTTCACGTACGACGCGAACGGGCGGTTGGTGACGGTCACCGATACGCTCGGTCGCGACATCGACATCGCCTACGACGTGGACGGTTTCATCCAGTCGGTGACCGACTTCGAGGGCCGCTCCGTCACCTACAGCTACTACCAGGACGGTGACGCCCTCGGCAGTGCCGGCGACCTGAAGACCGCCACCACGCCCCTCTCGAAGACGACGACCTACACCTACGCCGTCGCCCCGACCGACCCATCCCTGAGCCACAACATGCTCACGGTGACGGATCCGAAGGGGCAGCAGGTCCTGCAGAACGTCTACGGTGGAGGAGACCCCTCGGCCGTCGACTTCGACAAGGTCATCACCCAACACTGGGGAGAGATCGGGGGCGTCCTCAACGAGATCCTCGACGTCACCTACGCGCTCGTCGATCCGTTCGACGCGATCAACTCCGAGGTGATCCGGGCCATCGTCAATGATCGCGCGGGCAACGTTCGCGTCTACTCCTACGACGCAAACCATCGTCTGGTGGTCAAGGACGAGTACACCGGTCGAGCTCCCCAGAAGAACCTGCCGACGACCGAGGTCGACAACCTGCCGGTGAATCCGCTGCGTCTCGACGACCCCGTCTCCTTCCAGACCCTGTTCGACTGGAACGTCGATGCCCGGCTGTCCCGCGTCGACTACCCCAACGGGAACGTGGTCGAGCAGACCTTCGAGGTCGACACGGACCCCGGGGCCGACTGGCGTTCGCGGGGCAATCTCCGGACTCTGCGACGAACCGTGGGCGTCCTGACGGGCGACCAGTCGGGGATCGTCGAGAGCTTCGAGTACGAGACCGGATTCGGCGGATGCTGCGGCACCAACTTCGTGACCAGCCACACCGATGGCCGCCAGAACGTCACGACCCACGAGTACGACACCGCCGGGAACCGCACGAAGACGATACAGCCGATCCCCGGCATCGAGGAGGAGTACGCCTACAACGTCTACGGGCAGCGTCTGACGCGTCTCCATCCCGCCAACAGCACCGGACACCGCCGGCTGGACCAGTACTCCTACTACGACGACGGTGGCGCCCACGATGGCTACTTGCAGCAGGAGGTGATCGACGTCGGATTCGAGGAGCTGACCACCGTCTACGACTACGACGCAGTGGGCAACATCATCTCGAAGACCGATCCGCGCGGCCATACCCGGGAGTTCACCTACGACGATCGCAATCGGCTCGTTCTCGAGCGGTCTCCCGAGGTTCGTGACGGGAGCGCGATCTTCTACGAGAAAGCGTACACCTACGACGACAACGACAACGTCGTCCAGGTCGACGTCCAGAACATCGACCACTACGGCGTCCTGCAACCGAACTCCATGATCACGACGACCTTCGACCACGACGAGCTCGACAACGTCGTTCGGGAGACTCGGGAGGTCGACGCGACCCGAAACGTGGTCACCGAGTACGTCTACGATGACAATCGGAACCGCACTCTCGTTCGCTACGGTGAGGCGACGGGGGGCGACAGCGACCCGTTGACCGCCGGCGATGACCCCGACAACACCCTGACGATCGCCTACGACGAGCGCGACCTCGTGTTCCAGGAGACCAAGGCGGCTGGTACGCCCGAGCAGTCCACGACGCAGTACGACTACGATCGCAATCGCAACTTGAAGCGAAGAGTCGTCGGCATCGAGGGGGCCGCTCCACGGGAATGGACCTACGAGTACGACGGGTACGACCGGTTGGTCTCCATGGCCGACCCGATGGGCAACGTCACGGAGTATCACTACGACGCGAACGGGAACGTCGGCGGCGACTCGTCGCCCGGAGTCCCCAACGACTTCGGGAAGAAGGCCTCCGGCGAGCTCGTGGACGTCGAGGGCCAGACCGCCAACGTGCGTCTCTACGAGGTGAACTACACGTACGACGCCATGGATCGCCTCCTCCGTGAGGACGTCGCCTTCTTCGACGAGGGCGGCGACGTCGGAGACGGTCTCTCCAGCAAGATCATGACGTACGCGGATGACTCCCAGCTGGTGACCGAGACCGACGACAACGGGAACACGACCGCCTACTCCTACGACTCGGTGAACCGACTGTCCCAGGTGACCGACGCCAAGGGCAACTCGACGAGTTACTCCTACGACGGGAACGAGAACGTGTTGTCGGAGACCGAGACGGAGAAGTCGGACCTGTCGACGCCCGACGAGATGTTCACGGTGACTTACTCGTACGACAATCTCGATCGGATGATCCGCAAGGTCGATCCCGTCGGGGACATCGTCGAGTTCGGGTACGACTCTCGGAACAACCAGACCCACCTGTTCGACGCCAGGCGCGGAGGCAGCGCCGATCCGGAATCGGGAAACCGCACGACGTACGAGTACGATGGGCTCGACCGCCTCACGGCCACCCGCCGAGTGATGACGGATGATGGAACCGGGGCCGGATCGGTGATCGGCGAGGTGGTGACCCAACAGTTCTGGGACGACTCCTCCCGGCTGCGAACGCAAACCGATGACTCCGGGAACGCGACGCTCTACTCCTACGACAGCCTCGACCGGCAGACGCAGATCGAGCACGCCGACGGAACCCTGCACACGTTCACTTCCTACGACGTGAACGGGAACGTGCTCCAGCAGGTGGACGCCGACGGCAACGTGATCGATGCGACCTACGACCGGCTCGACCGGGTCTCCACTCGAACCATCACCTACTCGGGTCCGCTGCCGACGCAGAACGAGTCCTACGCGTACGACGGACTGTCGCGCGCCGTGCAGGCAGGGGACGACGACTCGCTCGTCACGCGCGAGTACGATTCGCTGTCGCACATCGTCTCCGAGACGATCACCGACCTGCTCGTTCCGGACACGCGCGTGGTGATCACCGGTTACGACGGCGCGGGGAACCAGCTGTTCTGCGTCTATCCGAGTGGTCGCATCATCGACACGAGCTTCGATTCCCTGAACCGGAAGTCGTCGATCACCGAAGGGGTGACCACGATCGCGCATTACGACTACTTCGGCCGCGACCGGGTGGAGCAACGGAGCTACTCGGGCGGCGTCATGACGTCGAACTTCGCCTATGACGGCGATCGACGGATCAGCGGAACGACCCACGTCGGCGCCGGAACGATCGACTCCCGTCTGTACACCTGGGACGAGATGTCGAACAAGGTCCAACGTCGAGACACTCGAGCCGGGGGACCCGAGCTCGAGCACGTCTACGCCTACGACTCCCTGCATCGGCTCGTCGACACGGTGGTCACCGACTCCGGGTCTTCGACGGTCCGGAGCACGAACTACATCCTCGACGGCGTGGGGAACCGAGCGTTCGTGACCGACGACGGCTGTCCGGGTGCGTACACCTGTCAGTCCGTGGACCCGCCGGCGGACTGTCAGGTCAACCAGTACACGACGACACCCTGTGACTCGCGGGCCTACGATGAGCGTGGCAATCTGATCGGCTTCGGCGCGGGTCTCCCGGTGGCGGCCGTGCTCATCCACGACTACCGCGGTCAACTGTTGTCGCAGGCCACGGTCGTGGATCCGAACCCGATCGCCGTCTATCGCTACGACGCGCTGGGCCGGCGCATCGCTCGACAGTTGCTGGCCACACCGCTCGTGACCTACTCGTACGACGACCAGCAGGTGATCGAGGAGAAGGAGATCGTCGGCGTGACGACGACCTACGTCCTCGGACGGGGCATCGACGAGGTCTTGTCGATGCGCCGGGCCGGAGTCGACTACTACTTCTTCGCCGATGACATCAGATCGGAAG
>JAGQRC010000191.1 GCA_020425835.1 Planctomycetota bacterium
CTTCGGACTGGAGTTCGCGCGTCGGCTCATGGACCCCGTCGAGCCGCTCCAGCTCGGTCGCACTTTCGTCGTCCCCTACGCGCCGCTCGAGTTCGCCGGAGTCGCCGACGAGTTGTCCGAGAGGGAGCCGACCCTGACCGTTCGTCTCCGCTCGACCCTCGCGGCGGTGTATCGCGAGGGCTCCCGTTGGACCGGTGTACGCGGGATCGACGCCGATGGGGCATTCGAGGTCTCGGGGAAGACCTTCATCGATGCGTCGGGTGACGCCATCGGCGCCCTCCTCGCGGGCCACGCGACCGAGGAGATCCCTCCCGCCGAGCGACAACTCTCATCGATCGTCTTCCATCTGCAGAACGTCGAACGTCGACTCCAGGACCGCGGCGAGCGGGTGGCGGTCCTTCGCGCGATCCAATCCGCGGAAGCAGCGGGGCGACTCGACGGGTGCGGGAACATCGCGTTCCGCCCCACCGGTCGACGCGGCGAGGTGGTCTTCAAGATCGCGCTGGGCGGGATCTCCACGGACGGCCCTTCGCCCCTCGAGACGCGGACGGAGCGGGAAGCGCGGCGACGCGTGCGCGCCGTCGCGTCGTTCCTTCGATCGGAGATCGACGGCTTCGGCGCGAGCTTCGTCTCGCACGCCGCGCCGCAGGTCGGCGTGCGGGAGAGTCGGCGGATCATCGGTGAGTACCGACTCACCCGAGACGATGTCCTCTGCGCCCGCCACTTCGACGACGCGATCACCGAAGCGGCGTGGCCGATCGAGCTCTGGTCCGAGGGACGCGAAGGACCGAGCCTCGAGTACCTTCCCGACGGCGCGACCTACACGATCCCGCGACGAGCGCTCCGCCTTCGCGACGTCGACAACGCGTACGGCGTCGGCCGTTGCATGAGCGGGACTCCGGAGGCGCTCGGCTCCGCACGGGTCATCGGGACCTGCCTCGATGCGGGCTTCGCGATCGGACGAATCGCGGCAGGACGCGTCGGAACCACGGAGGCTCGGCCATGACGCACCTCTACGAGCACCTCCGGAGAACCGCTGATCGCCTGCCCGACCATCCCGCCGCGACCGATCTCTCAACGGGTCGATCGCTCACCTTCGCGGAGCTTCGCGATCGAAGCGAACGCATCGCCGCACGGCTGATCGAGGTCGGCGGCGTCGAACGCTACGATCGGATCGGGCTCTGTGCGCCGAATTCGCTCGAGTACCTTCCGATCGCCTTCGCGATCCTCCGGGCCGGGGGTTGCCTCACCCCGATCCCGGCGAACGCCACGACGCCCGAGGCTCGCCACATCATCGACGATATCGATGTCGGACACCTCCTCGTCACTCCGGGCGCGGCGGACATCGCGGCGCTGGCCCCGGACTTCGAGACGGTCGCGCTCGACTCGGACACCCCAGCCGACTTCACGTTCCACCGTCGACGCTCGACCCCGGCGGCACCATCGGAGTTCGCGGCGCTCGATCCGGCGTTCGTCCGCTTCACCTCGGGCTCGACCGGTCGATCGAAGGGTGTCGTGCTGTCGCACGCGGCGACGACCGCTCGCGTCGAAGCGGCGGATGCGAGGCTGCGGCTCACGGAGGACGACCGCGTGCTCTGGCTCCTTCCGCTCGCCTACCACTTCGCGGTGACGATCACCGCCTACGTGCGATCCGGGGCGCACGTGCTCCTCTGCCCGGAGTCGAAGCCGGCGGAGCTCGCCTCGCGCATCGCGGAGCACCGTCCGACCATCGTCTACGCCTCGCCGGTGCAGACGGAGCGGCTCGGGAGTGTCGGATCCGCGGAGGCGCTCGCCTCCGTCCGTCTCTTCATCTCGACGGCGGCTCCGATCCGACGCGACGTCATCGAGCGGTTCGAAGAGCGTTGCCAGAAACCGGTCACCCAGGCGTACGGGATCATCGAGGCGGGGCTCCCCTGCATCCAGGATCGTGCGATGGGCGACGCGGCGACGTCGGTCGGCACCCCCGTTCCCGGATACGACCTGGTGTTGTTCGATCGAGAGGGACAACCGCTCGCTCGACGTCCCGACGTCGAGGGCGAAGTGGGGATCCGAGCGGCCGGTCTCTTCTCCGCGTACTACCGACCGTGGACGCCGCGATCCGCGATCGAACGCGATGGCTACTTCCTGACCGGCGACATCGGCTTCTTCGATGCGCGCGGGGCGCTCCATCTCGTCGGTCGATCGAAGTCGATGATCATCGTCGGGGGCATGAAGTTCTTCCCCGAGGAGGTCGAGTCGGTCCTCGACGACCATCCCGCGATCCGGCAGTCCCGAGTGTCCGCGGTCGACCACCCGAAACTGGGGCAGTACCCGCGCGCCGAGCTGGTTCTCGCCGATCCCACTCGCGAGCTCGACCGCACCGAACTGCGCCGCTTCCTCGCGGACCGTCTGTCGAGCTACAAGATCCCGGTCGAGTTCACGATCGCCGAGGAGATCCCCCGCACCCGGTCGGGGAAGATCCGACGCTGGTAACGTGGCGAACGCGCTTCAGCGGAGGAAGACGATGAGTACGGAGAGCACGCCGAACTCGAAGACGATCGAGATGGCGGCCGCGGCCAGTGCCGGTCCGAGCAAGGGTCCCGGCTTCACGCCGTACTCCTCGGCGAGCTCGTAACGCGCGAACTGGGGACGAGCGAGGAAACCCGCCAACACCGCACCGGCGAACGCCAGCCCGTTTCGGATCCAGAACTTCACCGACGGATCGATCCGCGGCGATCGACTCTCTCTCGCTCGGGCCAGAGCTCGCTCGGCGATCGAGGGCTTCGACCTCTTCGCGTCGACACCTCCGTCGGTCGACGGCGCGACCGAATCCCCGGCGAGAATCCGATCGGCCTCGGCGAGAATCCGCTGGGTCTCCGCCGGATCGTGGGGTTCCTTCCCCGCCTCCTCGATGATCAGCGCGGCGAGACGCTCCATGCGTCGTTCCTCGAAGTTCTTCATCAGGACGAACCCGATCCCCACCGCTATGGCAACACCGAGGACCGCGTACCCGAGCAGTATCCCGAAGACGCGACGGCCATCGGGAAGACCGAGTCGAACCGCGTTGCGACCGAGGAGGATTCCGCCCGCGAGACTCCCCGCGAAGAAGGTGATCCAGATCAACCGGTACGGGTTCCAAGGTCGATCGAACGATGCGGCCAGCTCCGCGAGGTCGTCCGAGTCGCCGCGAGAACCGAGACCATCGTCCATTCCCCAACAGCCCTTCCATGAACAGCCTCGTCCCGGCACGCGAGTGGGAGACGTGGCCGCTCCCGACACATCGGGCCACCACGATAGGGGGACGCCTCGGCATCTCAACACCACCCTGCTCCGCACCCTGTCCCTGAGTCGTGTCGATCGGGTCGCGCTGCGGGTCTGAAACCCCATCCCGCGCTGCGCAACCGCTTCGGCCGAGACTTCTCTAAACGCGCCCGCGTCTGCCCCTATGCAGGGACTCCTGGTTTTGCCGACAAAATCGGTCACGCGGCCGCTGAAAACCGGGTGATAGCTTTGACGCCCTGAGCGAGAACGCGAATCGCGTCGCTTCGGAAACGACCATCCGACAACCGAACGAACACTGGCTCTCCCGGAAGTCGATCCTCCGGGCTGGGAGGATTGCCCATGCGGCTTCGTGATCTCGGACTCCGCCCGCGGACCCCGCGGGGCGGCCCGCTCGTCGTGGGGCTGTTCCTGCTCCTGTTCATGCCGATCGGAATGGACTCCAGCTGGGGCCAGAGCGGCACGGTTCAGCGACTGCTCGGCGCCTCCGGCTCGGCGACGACCTACGTCCGGCAGCCGATCATCGCCATGGCGGGCCCCGCAGGCTCCGGGGGGGGGTCGATCCTCGAGAACGGCGACTTCTCGACCGGACTCGACGGCTGGATCGTCTCCGAGTCCGGCGGCTCCATCATCCCGGGCACCGTCACCGAAGTGAGCGGCGTCGCGCAGTTCCTCGAGGGCGATTCCTTCCTGGTGACACTGCAGCAGACGGTGCTCCTCCCCGCATTCGCGACCGAGCTGCGCTTCGACCTGATCCAGTCCCCGGGCTTCGACCTCACGTCCTCGTTCCTTCCCGACGCGTTCGAGCTCTCGGTGCTGGACGAGAACGCCTTCCCGCTCGTCGATCCCTGGACCCTCGGAGCGAGCTCCTGCTTCAACGTGCAGGAGAACGGCACGATCCTCCTCGGGAATCAGGCGTCGTTCGACGGACTCACCGTGACCATCGATGTCTCGGGTATCCCGGGTGGAACCACGGTCGCGCTCTACTTCGACTTCATCAACGCCGATCTCGATACCGCCGGCGGCGTGCAGATCGACAACGCGAGTTTCACGATCGACCCGCCGACCGGTGCTTTCCGACGCGGCGATGTCGACGGCGACGCCACGATCGATACGACGGATTCGAGTGCGGTGCTCGACCTCCTCTTCGGCGGCGGGTCCCTCCCGATCGACTGCACGGGCGCCCCGCTCCTCGAGGTCGCGGATGCCAACGACAACGAGTGGATCACCATCGCCGATGCCCTCGCGCTGCGGAACGCTGCGCTCGGCGGTCCCCCGCTCGCCGCGCCATCGAGTTTCTGCGACTTCGATCCGACCACCGACGAAGCGGGCTTCGACCAGGTCGACCCCGCGTACCGGGCGACCGCCGGCGATGTGGTCGTCGATCCACCGTCGGGCGGCGTCGACCGCGATGTCTTCATCCCGGTGCTCGTCGACGTGGGCGCGGCGGCCACCGGCATGACCCTGATCCTCGAGTACGATGACGCGCTCCTCACCCCGTTCGACCCCGTCGCAGGCGATGGAGAGCCCTTCGAGAGCACGCTGGGCACGACCGCCGTCCTGACCGCTCCCGGCCAGATGGTGCTCTCGGTGTGGGCGACGAACGATGGAGACACCCTCGTCCCCGCCGCGCCCGGCACCTTCCAGGCGATCGGCACCCTGCGATTCCACCTCGCCGACTTCGTCGTCCTCCCGTCGCCGAACTGGTTACCGGAGGTCGATCTGTCGGGAGTCTCCTACCGAGCGACGCTGGTCGATCAGGCCTTCGCTGACCACCACCCCGAGCTGTTGGCGGGCGAAGGCGAGTTCGCACGAGGCGACTCGAACGATGACGGCGTCGTCGACATCTCCGATGTCGTCTTCGCTCTCGAGTACCTCTTCGTCTTCGGACCGATCATCCCCTGCTTCGACGCGGCCGACGTCAACAACGACTCCGTGGTCGACATCTCCGACTCGGTCTATCTGCTCGCCTATCTCTTCATCTTCGGGCCCCCGCCTCCCGCACCCTTCCCGGCCTGCGGCTCGGATGTCGGCCCCATCGATCTGCTGAGCTGCGAGGAGAGCGCATGTCAACCGTGACGCCTCGCCCCCTCGTGGATCGTGCCCACCCCCTCGACTCGAACTCGGAAGCTCGCGACACGATGCGAAACCCCGCGCTCTGGATCACTCTGCTGTCGCTCGTCCTCATCGTCCCGCGACTCCACGCGCAGAGTGCGGAACCCGCCTCGTCGGGACCGCCACCGATCTCGATCGGCGACATCATCTCGGGAAGCGTCGACGCCGCGGAGCCGCGCGACGACTACAGCTTCTCGGCGCCACCGGGGACGGTGCTCTACCTCGACGCGCTGAGCGCCTCGGCCGCGAACGCCGTCAACTGGAAACTGTGTGACGAGCAGGGCCGCGTGCTGCGGAAGAACTTCGTCGTGTTCGCCGATCTCCCGGCGGTGACGCTGATGGGCGGTCAGTACACGGTGACCGTGATCTCGGAGTCCGGAGGAGCGAGCACCTACGAGTTCCAGCTCGTCGACGCCGCACCCTCGACGTCCGCGCTGTCGATCGGCACGCCGATCATCGGCGATCTCACCGCGGCAGGAGGTCGACACGACTACACCTTCGAGGTCCTGAGTCCACGCCGGCTCTTCGTGGACGCGATCTCCGCGTCGAGCCTCGGCAATCTCCGGTTCGAGCTCACCGACGAATGGGGCCGCGTCCTCGCCTCGACACCGACCAGCCTCGCCGACTTCGGCCCCATCGGCGTGCTTCCGGGTCCCCACACGTTGAGCGTGATCAGCGACGCGGGCGGGACCAGCGACTACGAGTTCCAGGTCCTCGACGTCAGCGATGACTTCGGTGCGACATCGATCGGGAGCACCATCAGCGGAGAGATCGCCCACCCGGGGCAGGTCGATCACTACGCGTTCAGCGCTGCGCCCGGCACCGAGATCGCCTTCGTGCTGCAGACCTCCTCGGCGTCCAGCGCGCTCGACTACGTCCTCGAGGACACCTTCGGGCGGGTCATCTTCGGCCCGACGACGAGCCTGAACTCGACGGAGGGCATCGCGCTCCTCGGCGGGGACTACGTGCTCTCCATCGTCGGCGAGGGTTCGTCGACGGGCACGTACACGTTCGACCTGATCTCGATCGGCGACGACACCGGGACGCTGGTGCTGGACGCTCCGTTCTCCGGATCGATCGACACGACGGATGAGGAAGACCACTACGGCTTCACCCTGGCGAGCGACCAGAAGATCTACCTCGACGTCATCGCGACCAGCAACCAGGCCGGACTGAACTGGGTGATCCGCGACACGACCGGCCGCGAGTTGGTCCGCACCAACAGCCTCGCCGACGCCGGGCCCTACACTCTGGGGGCCGGGGACTACACGTTGACCATCGACGGCGAGACCTCCGCGACGGGAACCTACGACCTCCAGATCGTGAGCGTCGTCGACGTGGCGACGACGACCTCGATCGGCGCGATGACCTCGACCGCCCTGGCGACCGGGCAGACTCTCGAGTACGAATTCACGGCGAGCCCCGGCCAGGTGGTGACCCTCGACGCGGTGTCCCCCGCGAGCAGCGCCTTCGTCGACTGGAAGCTCACCGACCAGTTCGGACGGGTGGTC
>JAGQRC010000192.1 GCA_020425835.1 Planctomycetota bacterium
GACGTCGACGATGATCCTCGTCAGCGGCGACAGCTCGATCCGCAACGACGCGTCGCGCACCCACCGCCCGATGTCCCGCACGACCCGGGTCGCACAGCCGTCCGCCGACACCTTCAGGTCGACTTCGCCTTCCTCGATTCCGAAGAGAACCACGCTTCCGTCGCGGTCGGTCACGACTCTCGGACCCCACCGTTCGACTCCCAACTCCCTCCGCCGCACCTCGGCGTCGGGGATCCCGATCCCGGTGTGGGTCACGACCTGGATCGTCGTCGCTCGACCGACGTTCGATGCCGGATAACGAATCTCATGGACCTCGGCTTCTCCGACCTGCAAGTCGACCACGAGAGGAGGGTAGGGCCCTCCCGACAACACTCCTCGATAGCGACCAGGGACGACGCGATCCCAGACGATCACGCCAGACTTCGCGATGCGATCGTGGGTGGAGAGCTCGTCACCCGACAGCGAGACGAGGGTCGAGTCGAGAAACGGAATCCCGAGAGGGTCATCGACGACCACCTGGATCGTCGCCGGGCGTTCCAGACGGATGTCCTCCGGCAACGCATCGAGGGCGAAGCTCCCGCATGGCTCGAGATAGTCGGGGTGAGTGACCGCCAACGTGTAGTCATCCGCCACCGGAGCGCGCAACTCGCAGCGCCCGCTCGCGTCGGTGCTCGCCGCGACGAACGCGCTCGATGTGCGCGGTCGCAACGAGACGATCGCTCCCTCCACGACCTGGCCGCGGGTGCCCACGACTCTCGGTCGATACTCCCAACCCGATCGTAGAACGAGAAGAACCGGCTCGCTCGAGGCCGACTCCACGTCGATGGTCCGGGTCGAGCTGTCCAAGTACCCACGAGCCGTCGCACGGAGACGTATCGCGGAGAGTTCGACGCCGGCGATGCGAAACGCGCCATCGCGGGTTGCGGAAACCACCGCTCCGGAGCCGTCTTCCCCCCAGTATTCCCAATGAACCGACGCATCGGAGACGGGCCTGCTCCGCTCGTCGACCACGCGACCGTGAACCTCGTACGTGGCCTGCGCTTCGCGCGCTCGATCCTCCGGTGCAGCGACGGTAGACACGTCGGCCGCGATGGACGGAGTGAGCCTCGGAGAGTCCGGTGCATCGACCACTCCGGTCGTCGACCGGCGCGTCGTGGCCTCGCCACCCGGCGAGGAGCAGCGATTCCAGACGAGGAGCGTGCTTGCGACCACGACACCCCATCCGACGACGGCGAGCCCCCGCAACTCCCACCTCCGTTCCGAGTCGGCGCAGGGGAGTACCCCGCCCCTGACTCGATTCGGAATGGCGCGAGCGCAAGTCGCGAGTGGAAACTCGTCAGAACCGATCCCTTCCGTTTGGGCGACGAAGCCGAGAACCGTAAACTCGGCGACGCTCCCGAGCTCGGAGGTCCCTCGTGATAGCTCGACTTCGTCTTCTCTGTCGAACCCACCTCGTGTTGGGGATCTCGTTGACGCTCTCCACGCTGTCTCTCGCGACCCCGCCCGTCGCGGTCGACGACTTCCTCCACGTCGCCGCGAACTCGAGCGTCACCGCGGACCCGAAGCTCAACGACGATGACGTGGACGGTGATGCCTTGATCATCACGGCCACGACTCCGCCGGCGAACGGATCGGTCATCGGCAATGCCGACGGTTCGCTGACGTACATACCGAACCCCGGCTTCGTGGGCGATGATGGTTTCACCTACGACCTGACCGATGGGACCTCGAACGTATCGGCCGACGTACGGATCTCGATCAACGCACCGATCGACATCGACGCGGCACGCAGCCAGATCCTCTCCGGGGTCTCGGCACTGGCGAACCCCACGCAGCCCGGGCACATGGTCGTCTACGGCCCCACCGCCTATAGCGTCGCGAACTATCCGGGTGCCGACCTCGACGATCCGATGGTCGCCGCGGCGACGCGTGGAGCGGGTCGGATCATCGCGCTTCCCGATCATCAGTGGGTCGAGCTCGACGGTTTCAGCGGCGACGCGAACATGGCGACCTTCTACCTGAACGGCATCGGGTGGCTCGCAGGCTCGACAGACCTCTCGGTGTCGGTCGTCACCTACGACGACGCCGGCGATGCCGCCTGGCTCACGGCACAGGGATTCACGAACGTCGTCAACAGCACCGCGGCGACGATCGCCAGCGACTTGATCGGCGCCGACGTCCTGGTCGCCGGCTGGCTCGGCAACAACGTCTCACCGTCGGTCCTCGATGCCGTGGACGACTTCGTCCGCGATGGCGGCGGCCTGTTCATCACGGAGTACGGCGTCGGCTACGACTGGTGGTGGGGACAGCCGACCGAGGAGATCCCCGGCAATCGCTTGTTGCGCGGCGCGGGCATCGGCTTCACGGAGGATTGGCCGCACGGAAGCGCGAGCCAGAGCGTCAACGCCGCATCGGGGCAGATCACGGTGCCCGACCTGCTCGCGTTGGTGGCGGATTGGAGCGGCGCTACCGAGAGCGAGAAGGCGCTGAAAGCGTCGATCCTGACGAAACTCGACGCGGTCCTCGCCGCGAACGACACGTTGCAGGCGACGCTCGACCACGCGATCCTCACGAGCTCGAGCACATTGAAACCGACTCCCACCACGCCGATCACCGACTCCTTCGAGAAGTCCCTCGTCGCCTGGGAGAGCACGTACCTGCACAGCGTTCCCGTGGCGGATACCTTGGCCCACCGCACGGCGTGGCCGGTCGGCGTGTCGGCACCCCGCATCAGCACGACGCGCATCCTCGACGCTCCCGACGGTCACGCGACGATCTGGATGCCGACCGGGCTCTACGCCGCGCCCGGCGAAGTGGTCACGTTGGCGCTCCCTCCCGGGTTCCAGAGCGTCGGCTTGCGCGCGCGCATCGGTCATCTGCGGACCGACCTCGCCGACGCCAACTACTACCACATGCCGTTCCAGGAGTTCTTCTTCGACCTCGACGCCCCCACCATCGCCGTCGCGAGCCCCTACGGTGGGCTCATCGCGATCGAAGCGGCGTCGGGCGAGGACGGCATCAGCAGCGCGCGGTTCGGATTCGACAACGTCGTCGAGGCGCCCACCTTCGTGCTCGGAGAGACGACGGACGATGACTGGAACGGCGGGATCCGCGATCGTCAGACGCCGTTCGGAGTGCTGGTCACCGACAAGACCATCCACGTGGTCGAGTCCGAGGAGCACCTCCGGACACTGTCGGATCCCGAGGCGGTGCTGCAGATCTGGCGAGACATGATCCAGCACATCGAGGAGTTCTACTCCTACACGGAGTATCGCCCACTCCGGATCCACCACGACTATCAGGCGGTCGGCGGCTTCTCGACCTTCCCGCAGTCCTACGACGTCCATCACGTGATGCTCGACTACGCCGAGCTCGTGAACTACGGTCACGGCCTGACCATCCACGAGTACGGACACATCGTCGATCCGGGAGAGATGATCATCCAGAACTTCAGCGAGGCATCCCCGAACTTCGGCGGTATCTACGCCTCGCGCTTCTTCGGACCGTTCACCTATCGACCGAAGGGACCACAAGAGCGAATCCGACGCTACGAGGAGTCGCAGAGCGCGGATCTCTGGGCCACCGCCCCGCACACGCGCCACCACGAGAAGATCACGCCGTTCATCGCGCTCGCGGATGCGTTCGGCTGGAACGCGCTGATCCATGTCATCGCTGCGCTGAAGGGGACGAGCCCCGCCGACAACCAGGCGAAGCTCGACAACTGGCTCACGCTCTACGGGGCCGAGGTCGGCTTCGACATCTCACCCTTCTTCGCGCTCTGGCAGCTCCAGCCGTCGCCCGCGGCGCTGAGCGCGGTCGCTTCGCTACCACCGTGGAACATGGTCGAGACGATCGAGGATCGATTGCTCCTCCATCGGGACACTGCCGTCACCTTCCCGTCCCCGGAACTCAACGACTACTCCTATGACGGGGCCCTGACCCTCGTCGCCATCACCGATCCGGGGCACGGCGCCCTGACCGCGATCGGCAACGGGACGTTCCGCTACGTTCCCGACGCGGGCTTCGTCGGTGTCGATGGGTTCGAGTACACGGTCGAGAACGGGACGGGGAACAGCTTCACGGCCGCCGTCGCGATCCGGGTGCTCGACGAAGCGGACTCGCCGAAGCTCTTCGTCGGATCGGCGATCGCCTCGACGACCGGATGGACCATCGTCGAACTCCCCCACACGTACGCCGCTCCGGTGATCATCGCGCAGCCGGTGCTCCCGGCCAGCGCGACGCCGGTCGTCACGCGCATCCGCAATGCCGACGCGAGCTCGTTCGAGCTGCTGCTGCAACGGACCGACGGCTCGTCCGCGCCGATCTCTGGCGTCACCGTGAACTTCCTCGCCGCCGAGGAGGGGACGTATTCCGAGTCGTCTCACGGCATCAAGATGGAGGCGACGCGACGACCGTCGACGACCACGGACTCGGCCGGGAACCTGGTCGGCGAGACGTTCCTTCCCACGTGGAGCCTCGTCGACCACTATGCGGAGCCGGTCTTCTTCGGCCAGGTGATGACCACGAACGATCCCGATTGGTCGACCTGGTGGAGCGATGCAACGTCGCAGCGCGTCGTCGCCGGGAAGCACGTCGGCGGGGATCCGGACACCGACCGGGTCGACGAGACGCTCGGCTTCATCGCGCTCGAGACCGGAACGCTCCAGTTCCAGCAGTGCTATCTGCGGTTCGGCGACACGCAGGACGAGCTGCTCGAGACCTTCGGCGCGGGCGGCAACACCCTGAGCTTCCCGCGCGAGCCGCAGATCACCGCGGCGCTCATCCAAGCGACCAGCCTCGAGCCGGGCGAGAACCCCTACTGGTCGGTGCTGATCGACACGGACGACTACGCCGGGAACGCGGTGTCCATGGCGCTGCGCAACGACGAGGGGCTGTCGGTGCCGACCGAGCGGGCCGGGTACATCGTCGCGGCCCGGATCCACTCGGACTGCAACACCAACGGAGTGCCGGACGAAGTCGAGATCGCCCTCGGCATCGGCGCCGACTGCGACGGGAACGGGGTCCTCGACGAATGCGACATCGTTTCCGGGAGCGCGAGCGACAACGATGGCGACGGCATCCCGGATTCGTGCCGGGTGCTGTTCCGGCGCGGAGACGTCAACACCGATGGCCGCCTGGACGTCGCCGATCCGGTCGCCGCGCTCGGCTTCCTGTTCTCCGGGACCTCGGTGACCTGCGCGCTCGCGCTCGACGCCAACGACGATGACACCCTCGACATCGCCGACGCGGTATTCTCGCTCTCGTACCTCTTCGTCAGCGGCGCACCGCTGCCCCCGCCGCCGTTCGATGCGTGCGGCTCGGATCCAACGCCGGGCTCGCTGACGTGCGACGACTTCCCCATCTGTCCGTGAGGAGGTGTGGAGCTTCGAAAAACACGAGGCCGCGAGGAGGTCTCCTCGCGGCCTCGTTCGAATTCCACGGAGCGGAGTCGATCAGAGCAGAGGCATGATTTCCTCGAGCATCTTCTCCGCCCGACCCTTGGCCTTGGTCTCCGCGAACTTGCTGCCCTTGGTGACTCGCATCAGGGCCTGCGCGGCACCCTTGAGGTTCCGCTTCTTCTGGAGCTCCTTGGCCGCCGCGATCAGTTTCTCGGCGTCCATCTCGGCCTGGATCGTGTCGTCACTCTTCCACTGGTCGGCCTTCTCGTCCGCCTTGTCTCCGACCTCGGTTCCCTTGAAGCCCTTGGCCAGCGACCGGAGCTTCTCGTAGGCGTCGAGGTAGAAACCGGACTCGGCGTAGGCGTCCACCGAAGCGAGCTCGCCACGACCGAAGTCGAGGACTTCGCCGATGGCCTTCGCCGCTTCGGACTTCACCGACTCGTCATCGGACTTGTCGGCGATCTTCTGGAGGACCTCGATCCCCTTGCCGTACTGACCCTTGTTCAGCTTCGAGTTGGCTTTCTCCAACTCGCCGGTGAACTCGAACGTCGGTCGGAGGCGGACGCCACCGAGGTACTGCTCGATGATCGCGCCGGTCAGACCGGAAGGGTGACCCTTCCAGACGATCTTGCCGTCGGGACCGACCAACCACGCCGCCGGAATACCGGTCGACGCGTATCCGCCTGCACCGCCACCGAAGGCGATGAGGTACTCCATCTTGTTCGTCTGGACGAAAGGTTCGACCTTCCCTTGCGGCTCATCGGACACGCCGATGACGACCAGACCCCGCTTGCCATACTCTTCATTGAGCTGGTTGAGGTGCGGAATCTGAGCCTTGCAGGGGCCTCACCACGTCGCCCATTTCTCGATGAGGACGAGCTTGCCTCGCATCCCCATCCACGAGACTGGACCTTTGTTGTTGATCCAGCCCTGCGGCTCCACGGCGGGGGCTTGATCCCCCACCTCCGAGCCGGCGATTGCGGGCAGACCCAGCGCGGCCGCGAGGACCAACGCCAAAGGTGCTGCCGATCGAGCACATCGCATGGCTGCTGCCTTTCTTTTCACAACACCGTTCCTGCGCGGGACCACGTCACCCATCCGAACCCGTCGACACGGCGACCGGCTCGACCGGAGAGAGTGGACAACGAAACCATCGACGTTGAAAGGGCTTCGGTCAACCCACTCCTCGGAGACTTCCCCGCTTTCATCGGCGCCCGACCCGTCGGTGATGCATGCGGATGGCGAGGTCCCCCGCTGATGGGACGAGACGGCCTGCCACCGGGGTCGGGACGCGACGTGCGGTCGGCGCTGGTGGGCGTGCGTCATCCTCGATACGGTACTTCGGCGCCGCGGTGGGCGAACTGGAGGCAGGAGGCGGGGATGGCCGAGAGGGCTCGACGCTTCGACGTCCGGGGCCGGGTCCAGGGCGTCGGATTCCGCGAGCATGTGCGACGGGCTGCCGATGCG
>JAGQRC010000193.1 GCA_020425835.1 Planctomycetota bacterium
TGGTTGCGGATCGTCAGGTAGTCCGGATCCATGATGTCCAGCGGTGGCTCTTCCGGCGTGAAGGTCCCCGGGGGCGACGTCCCGACGATCAGCGCGGTGTCGTCGTCGATGAAGTCGGCGGCCGGATCGAGGAAGTACCACGCGATCCCGGGAATGCCGGACTCGTAGTCCAGGGCGGCGCCCTGCTCCTCGACCGTCACCTTGAGGAAGCGACCGATGGAATCCGCGGAGGACCAGCCGGTGATGACCGTCTGGCCGTTCGGTGAGGTCACCGAGAACGGGTTGTTCACCAGCTCGTAGCTCTCGACCAGGATCCCCCCCGGCGACGTCGCGGGGAAGGCGGTCGGAGGCTGACAACTGCCGGGGAACGTCGGTGGCGTCCCCTCGCTGATCAGCACGAGATCGCTGACGAGCGGGATCGTGATCGTCGGCAGACACTGCTCGCCGAAGATCAAGGTCTGGACGCACGCCTCCGCCTCCATGTAGACGTCGAGGAGCGCCTGCAGGAAGACGTCGACACTGTTCTGGGGCGACGATCCGAGGGCGACGGTCACGTGGGGTTGGAAGTCGATGGTCGCCTGCGGCACGAGCCGCAACGCGATGCTCGCGATCCCGCCGAGGATGTCGGCACTGATCTCGCACGGCAGCCGGAACACGACCGACGAATCGAGGATGTACTTGAACTCGAAGTAGTTCCCGCCGGCGAGCACCGCGAACGGAGCGACCTTCGTGTAGCAGATCGAATTGATCGTGATGTTGATCCCGAGCCCGATCGAGCCCCAGATGTTCACGGGGATCGGACCGATGAACCCGGCGTAGATGATGGAGCGGAACAGGTCCTGGGCCATCGAGTAGTTGAAGATCGTCCGGCTGTCGCAGTACTCGTAGTACGGCGGCTCGAAGCCGAAGCCGGTGGGACTCACCTCGACCGGCTCGATGATGTGCGGGATGCCCTGGAGATCGTTCTCGAACAAGCTCCCCGACATCGTGCCCGCGCCATCATCGGCGATCCACGAGGTGCCTTGCGTGGAGAACCGAGAGGTGAAGCCACGCGACACGTTCTGACCGGAGTAGGAGGGGATCCCGGCATCGACGATCCCGAAGTCGACCGGTGCGGTGTCGCCGAGGTTCTGCCCCACCTGCGGGTCCGGAGTCCCCTGCGTCGTGAAGCAGTACTCGGCCGTCCCGAAGTCGTAGAAGCCGCTCCAGAAGCCGGTGCCGAGGGCCGCCGGCGAGTTGGTCATGCGGAACCAGGCGATGTCGGTCCACGCATCGGTCACCGGCATCGGCGTCCCGGAGGTGGTCGGCAAGTAGTTGGTCCGCCCCTGGAGGTAGACCCGGCTGAAGTCGTGACCGTTCGGATCGAGGAACGGACTGCGCGGAATCGCCCCGAGATCGTCGATCAGGACCCGGAAGTACTTGGGTCCCTCATCGGTGTTGGGGCAGAGATCCTGGACGCGAATCGCCGCAGTGATCGGCTGCAGGACGAAGCTCGATCCCGAGTACTGGCGGACGGCGAGCCGGAACTGGATCGCATCCTCGGGACCGGTCAGGTCCGGGATGAAGCCGCTGGTGTCCTCGATGATCGCCCCGGCGCACGGCGACTGTTGATCGCAGTAACACTTCGGAACGACGAGGACGTTGACGTCGAGCGGGCGCACGCCGTCGAACGTCCCGGAGCCGGGCTCCGGACTCAGGTCACACAGCGCGATGATGGTCTTCGTGTCCGGCGACGGGTCGAGGAAGGTGAAGTAGTTCTCGCCGGGCTCGCAGAGGTCGGTCACTCCGGACGGGAGCAGCGCCACCTCCTGCTGGTAGGAGCGCATCGTGCCACAGCCCTTGTCCACGATGGTCAGCTCGCAGATGAAGCAACTCCAGTCGGGGAAGGTGAAGTTGGCCGTCGGCGCATCGACCTTGCACTCCGCCGGCTCGCTGATGCGCAGGGTCCAGCAGTAGTCGAAGGCGAAGTTCGGGTTGTACGGAGGATCCTTGCAGATGAACGTGAAACCCTGGCTGGTGGCGGCGATCCCCACTTCGTCGCAGTACGGATCGATCGAGAACTCGTTGTTGAACTGGTCGAACCAGGTTCCCCGCGCGCTCAACGTCGCGCTGACGGTGCCGTCCGGGTTCTGGGTCGCGTTCAGCACCTGGACACTCGTGATGTTGGGGAGTGTGCGGAGACCGGTCAGGTCTCGCACTCGAACCAACGGGTAGGGCGGACAGGGCACGCCGGCGATCAGCGACTCGTCGTCGCGAGGATCGTCGGAGAACACGTAGTAGGGCTGGGACGGGTCGCCGTTGACGGCGTAGATCTCGAGGCGGTACTCGCCAGCGGGGATCTTCAGGAAGCCACCCGTTCCATCGTCGCACGGATCGGCGGAGCCCGATGAGACGTCGTCGGTCGCGCGGTAGTAGGTGACGTAGTGCCAGTCCTTCTCGTCGCCGATGATCGTGTTCGGGAAGGTGAACTCGTCGACGAAGCCGTCGTCCGGGAAGACGTGGACGAGGCGCCCTCGCAGGGACAGACCGAAGTTCGTGGCGATCTTCTGGTAGTGCGCCGCGACCTCGATCCGATCGGCGTCCTGCTCGAGCTCGAAGCCGGTGATCAACACCGTCGGCTTCGGCGCGCCCGCGAGCCCGATCGCGGCGAGCACCGAGGACGAGGTGAAGCTCCCGATCCCGCCCGCGGTCTGGGTCGGCTCCCCGGTCTTGAACGAGATCACTGGCGGCGTCGTGATCCCTCCGTCGCCGCAACGATCGACGACCGCCGGAGACGATCCGCCGTAGACGAAGAGGTCGAGCTCGCCCGCTTGGACCGCGCCACCGATGGGGGGCGGGTACTCGCAGTTGTAGATCGCCGCGACGGCCGCGGCGGAGGCCGACGCCTGGTCGAGATCATCCACCGCGACGAACTCGAGCATCACCTCGGAGGCGCCACCCGATGGGCGCTCGTAGGAGGTCTCGTTCCCGGCCAAGACGTCGAGCAACACGCCGGTCGCATGGTCGTAGACCTCGATCGCCGCGTAGTCGTCCGGGTTGTACCAGTGGAACTGCGCGGTGCCTTGGGCCAGGCTCGTCTCGAACTGCTCGAGGGGACGAAGGTCGGAACAGGTCTGGTAGAAGACGCCCGTGTCGAGCAGGGACGAGCCGCGGAAGTCCATCGCCTCGACCTCGGTGTCGCCCAACGGCATCCCGATCGGCAGCGGCGGAATCCTCCCCGTGATGGACCGACCATCCTCGGAGACCAGCCGGTCGAGCAGCAGGAAGTCACCGACCCGAATCTGCGTCTCCGGCAGGAAGTTCCCGCCGTGGATCATGACGAGGGTATTGCCGTCCGTGCAGACATGGTCCGGCTCGACGAACTCGATCGACGGCGCTCCGCTGCCGTAGACCACGATCGCCCCGACCGCCACCGCATCGACTTCCGTCCCGTCCGTCGTGCTGTCGTGGACGAACACGTCGTAGACCCCGGCCGGGAGACCGGAGAACTCGAAGATCAGATTGCGAGCGTCGACGAACGCCGTCGGCCAGAACGAACCGTCGACCTCGACGACCGAGTCCGGCGTGAAGCCGACGCCGATGACCTCGAAGGTCTCGCCCTGGTCGGCGAGCACCAGTGAAGGGTTCACCTCGTCGATCGCCAGCGGACCGATGTACTCGAACGCCGGACTGAGCGGCGCTTCGCCCGAGATCGGGTCGATCGCGAGCACCGATGCCGTTCCCGGCGCGCCGGGCGGAGCCACGCCCTGGAGCAGCGTCGTATCGACGAAGACGAGGTCCTGTCCCAACTCGCCGCTCGAGAACTCGACGACCGTGGCGGGCGTGAATCCCGCTCCGAAGAGACCGAACGGAGTCTTCCCGAGGTACGAGATCTCGGACGGATTGAACGCGTTGATCTCGATGTCATCCACGACCGAGAAGGATTGGGGAAGGGTCGCGCTGTCGGCGGGGGCTCCAGGGAGTCCGTCCATGACTGTGACGTCGTGTGTCCCGGGATCGACGCCGCCCGGCTGGAAGCGCAACTTCCGGGCGTCGATGAACTGGACCAGGGCCTCGGGGATCTGGTTTCCTCCGACGAAAACCGCGGTGCTCGGAGTGAAGCCCACTCCGGTGAGTGTCACGTCGTCGAACGATCCGACGAAGACCGCGGAAGGATCGACGGCGGTCAGCGAGAGCGGCCCGATGATCGTCGTCGCTGTCGGAATCGTGAACACGCCGAGTCCACTCGGGATCACGAGCACGTCGAGGGGGCCGGCACTCGGTGTCTGCGGCGGAGCGATGCCGGTGATCTGGGTCGGCGATTGCGACGTGACGGTCGCGGTCTGCGCCCCGATCCGCACCGTGATGCCGACGCCCACGGGTATTCCCGAGCCCGTGATCGTGAACTCGGTGTTGCCGAGGTAGGAGATCTCATCGGGGAAGAAGTCGGTGAACGTCGGTTGGGCCAGAGCGACCCCCGAACTGCCCAACCCGACCGCCATCATCAGAATGAAGGCAGCGTAACGCATGCGAGCACCCTCTCGCTGTCCTGTTGAACGGAGAACCTCCGACTGTATCGTCGGACGCCGTCCAAGCCGCGGGCAGCTCGAGAAGCAGTCCAAGAACGGTCGAAGTTCCTGCTGCGCTCACGCTTGAGTTTGCGAAACCGAGGACGTCTCGACCATGGGTGGGCACCCTGCGCATCTCCACTTCGCCGGCGCCACGGTCGCGAGATTCCCATCGTCGTCGCGTGCGAGGGCTCCCGGCCCGGGCGAAGTGCGAAGTCCTGAGGATCACTGGAGATCGATCGTGTCTGTCACGGAGTTCTCAGTCCGTCGCTTCGGCTCCAGCCGAAGCGATGGACAACTCCCAACTCCGGCACCGATTCGCGTGGGTGGATCCTCACAACACTCGAGCGACCAGAAGTGATCCCGGCCGATCGCCGGTTGGAAAGGCTCACATCACGCGGATCCGTACCCGCTGGATTCCGTTCACCTCCCACGACACACTGTGCGGTCCGGGCTGCCGACGAGCTTACGTCGAACGGTCCGGGAGTGTCGGTTCGAGGGGCGAGGTCCGTTGCTGCCGAAGCACTTCCGAGTTGCCATCAGCTACAGCCGAGAGCAGTCCGACTTCGTCTCGGGAGTCGCGACCCAGCTACAGAAACATCTCGGCGAGGATCAGGTATTCCTGGACGACTTCTACGAAGGACCTCTCTCGAAACCCGACCTCGACCAAAGACTCCGCCAGATCTACCACAGCTCCGATCTCGTCGCCGTTTTCATATCCCACGACTACGCGAACTCTCGATGGTGCGCGAACGAGCGCCGAGTCCTTGCCGAGCTGCGTCTGAAGGGCGAGGGCGACAGGATCTTCTTCGCGCGGTTCGATGCCGCCGAGATCCCGGAAATCTCGATCGTCGATGGGTACACAGAGATCGGAGATCGGACCACCACCGACATCGCGCGTGTCATCCTCGATGCCCTGACGAGTCCCCTCTCGCCGAACGAAACGCTGGTCTGCCCCTATGTCGGACTCTCCCCGTTCACGGAAGATCGGTCCGAGTTCTTCTTCGGCAGAGACTCTGTCATTGCGGACCTCGTGGAGGCGATCGAGAAGCACCGGGTCGTGATGACGACCGGACCCTCGGGATCCGGAAAGTCCTCACTGATAGCCGCGGGTGTCATTCCTCGACTGCGGAAGCACAACTGGCTCCCAGTGACCTTCCGACCCCAGGACGATCTCGCCCGCGCCCTCGCCGACGCACTTCTCCCCATCGTGGACGCGAGTTTTGCGTCCCAGCCGACCCTGATGCGGCATGCACAGTCCGTTTCCCAAGCCGAGGTGTTTCGCGGCGCGGACTCACGCGGAACCCTCCTCGATGCCATCGTTGGACGAATCCTGAACGACTCTCCCTCGATTCGCCTTCTCGTGAACATCGACCAGCTCGAGGAAATCGTTCGTCGCCCGAGTGCTTTCGACTCGGAGAACGTGCTTCGAGACCTGCTCGATCTGGCTCGCTCGGTTCGACCACCATTCGACCGGTTCTATTTCGTCGCCACGTTCCGGAAGGACTTCCGACTCGCGCTCCGACGGGCGTCACCCTCGCTCCGGAGGTTCCTCGGCGACCGAGCACCGACCTTCGAGATTCCGGCTCTACTTCCCCAAGAACTCCATGAGGTGATCGAGAAGCCGGTGCGAATGGCCGGGGGAACCATCTCTGATGGCGTTTCCGATCGTCTCCTTCGAGACCTTCGCGGCGCAGCGAACGATCTTCCGCTCCTTCAGTTCACGCTGGAGAAGATGTGGTCTCAGGGCAATGGCAGACTGACCCACTCTGCTTACAACATGGTCGGACCCGTATCGGTGGCGCTCGCTCGCTACGCCGAAGACGTCTATCGGGAGGTCGTCACCGGAACCTCCGCCGATCGCGAGCCAACCACCCCCGAAGAGAAGCAACAGGCGCACACATTCGAGCGGGTCTTCCTCCAGCTGGTGCAGCCCGGCCATCTCGGCTTGGGACAACGTCGGAGTGCTCTGCGCTCCGAGATCTCCAGTCAGCGCTGGCCACTGGTCCAGAAGCTGGCAGACCGGTCGCTCGTCGTCACTGGGACCGACCCGGTTCGCGATGAAGACTGCGCCGAGCTCATTCACGAAGCGCTCATTTTCGAGTGGGACCGGCTTCAAGATTGGATCGGCGACGACGGCAACCGGACGTTCCGGCTCTGGCAAGAGGAACTTCGCGCGTCATTGAATCGCTCGGAGCGAGTCGAGCTCATGGGCTCGTCACTCGAGGACGCACTGCGCTGGCTCGACGAGCGAGGTTCCGAACTTGGGGCTCTGGAGACCGAGACGATCAAGCGCAGTCGAGTTCTC
>JAGQRC010000194.1 GCA_020425835.1 Planctomycetota bacterium
CCATGGGAAGTCCGAACTCGACCGCAGCTCGGTCGATGACCTCGCCCGGCACACCCCGCTCGAGAAGACGACAGGCGCTGTCGAGATAGGGCATGAGCAGTCGATTGACGAGGAACCCCGGAGTATCCGAGACGACGATCGGGTACTTGCCCATGGCCACCGCGAGTCGCGCGGCCGCAGCGGTCGCCCACTCCGCGGTCGACTCGCCCGGAATCACCTCGACCAGCGGCATCTGCGGGACCGGGTTGAAGAAGTGGAGGCCGACGACACGCTCGGGATGTCTCGCCACCGACTGCAACTCGGTCACCCTCAACGCCGACGTGTTGGTCGCGAACAGCGCGTCGTCCTGGAGCTTCGGCTCGAAGTCTCGGAGCGCCTGCTGCTTGACGTCCATACGCTCGACGATCGCCTCGATCACCGCCCCCGCCTGCGAGAACCCCTCGATGTCCGTCGTGTACGTCAGACGAGCGAGCGCCGCTTCGACTTCCCGACGGTCCATCCGTCGACGCTTCATCCGCTTCGCGAAGTGGGCGCCGATCGTCTCCAGTGCGCGACCGATCGCCGAGGTCTGGAGATCGCGGAGCCGCACCGGGAATCCACGATCGAGGCACTGGGTGGCGATGCCGGCCCCCATGATGCCCGCGCCGATGACGCCGATCATCGCGTCCGCCGGGACTTCGCCTTCGACATCGTCGAACCCGTGGAGCTTCCTCGCCTCCTCCGAGGCTTGGAACACGGCGATCAGACTGCGACAGACGTCACTGGCGACCAGCGGTCCGAGTTGCTTCGCCTCGAAGGCCAAGCCGTCCCGCAGATCGAGCGTCGCGCTGGCGAGGATCGACTCCACCGCAGCGACCGGAGCGGGATAGTGCCCGCCCGTCTTCTTCCGCACGCCGGCGAGCGCTCGGCGCCGAAGGACCGACCGTCCGAGAGGATTGCGCTCGAGGAGCCACGCGAGCATTCCACCGCGGAGCTTCCGACGTCGCTTGCGGATGTCCCGATCGGAGGCGATGACGCGCTTCACGGCGATCAGCGCATTGCGCACGTAGCCGTCGTCCGGCACTCGAAGATCGACGATGCCCCTTCGTTCCGCCGCGCGCGCCGGCAGTCGCGATGCGCCGAGGATCGCCTGGAGCGCGCCACGCAACCCGATGAGTCGCGGAAGCCGCTGCGTCCCTCCGAACCCGGGAATGATCCCCAGATTCACCTCGGGAAGTCCGATCTTCGTCACCTCGGCGTCGACCGCGATGCGGTAGTCGAGTGCGAGCGCGAGCTCGAGTCCTCCGCCGAGGCAGGTCCCGCGAATCACGGCGAAGGTCGGCATCGGCAGCGAACTCAACTCGTCGAAGATCGCCTGAGCGCGCTGCGCCTTCTCCGTGGCCGTCTCCGGAAACCGGATCGAATCGATCTCGTCGATGTCCGCCCCGGCGACGAAGTGCGACGCCTTGCCGCTCCAGACCATCAAGGCTGCGACGCCCAACTCCTTCTTCAGCGTCGCCACGACTTCGGCGAGCTCCTCCAGCACCGACTCCGAGAGCGCGTTCGCGGAGTGGTCGGCATCGAGGATGAGGTGCCGGATGCTCCCTCCGTCGACTTCGATCGGTCCGCCCCCGTTCCAGAGTGGTTCGGTCCAGGGAGTGTCGTCGCTCGAGATCAACCGCCAGGCGCTCATGCTGCGACTCCTTCCACGACGACTGCTCCGCCCTGACCTCCGCCGATACAGAGCGTGGCGAGTCCGAACCCACCGCCGAGACGGCGCAACTCGTGGCACAGGGTCAACACGAGGCGCGCCCCCGTCGCGCCGACCGGATGCCCGAGGGCGATCGCACCGCCGTTGACGTTGAGCGTCGACGAGTCGATCTCGCCGATCCGACCGGGGAGCCCGAGGTTCCGACCCACCTCGTCGCTCGCGAAGGCGCGCTGACACGCGAGGACCTGGGCGGCGAACGCTTCGTTGAGTTCGATCCGGCTCAGGTCGGAGAACGAGACTCCGGCTTCGGCGAGCGCGGGTGGTGTCGCGTGAACCGGACCGAGCCCCATGCGCTGCGGGTCGCATCCCCGATAGGCGTACCCTCGGAGTCGACCCAGGACGGGGAGCCCCTGCGCCTTGGCCCACTCTTCGTTGGCGATCAGCAGCGCGACCGCACCGTCGGTGATCCCACACGCGTTGCCGACGGTGACCGACCCGTAGCGACGGTCGAAGTAGGGTCGCAGCTTCCCGAGCGCTGCGAGACTCTGGTCGTCGCGCGGTCCGCGGTCCGTTTCGACGAGGTCGAAGAAGCGTGGCGGCACTCCGAAGGGTGGGGTCCGGGGCGCGAGCTGTTCTCGGGGGGCGCCCGCCCGCCGATGGCTCTCGAGGGCGTACGCGTCCTGCTCATCCCGCGAGATCCCGAACTCCCGCGCGAGCCGCTCGGCGGTCCGACCCATGATCTCGCCGGTGAACGGATCGGAGAGTCCTCGGATCAGACCGACGACGGGTCGGAAGTCCGAGAGTCGTAGCGCGGAGGCGGCGCCGATCTTCTCGCGCCACGATCGCGCACGGGAGAGGCTCGCCACCTTCCAGCTGAACCGCAGCGGGTACTCGAGCGGAATTCGGCTCATGGACTCAGTGCCGCCGGCGAGGACCAGCTTTGCCCGACCCGAGCGGACCCGCTCGACGGCCGTGGTGACGGCCTCCATGCCCGAGGCGCAGTTGCGTCCGACGGTCACCGCCGGGACGTCTCGGGGAACGCCCGCGCGCAAGGCGATGACCCGGGCGATGTTGGCGGTGTCCGAGGGCTGGGCGACACAACCGAAGACGACATCGTCGACGGCGCTCGCCGGAAGCCCGCTCCGCGCCAGGGCCTCACGAGCGGCGGCGCAGCCCAACGTCCAGGCGGCCACTTCCTTGAGATCGGTGCCGGCTCGAACGAAGGGTGTTCGACAGCCCGCGACGACGACGGCCTCGGTCATGACTCCTCCTGCTCTCCCGGAACGGCGGTCTCGGGAGAGGAGACCGCCCTCCCGTCATCGGTCGGGGACGCGGCGAGCATGAGAACTGTCGAGGACTTCAACGGATGCGGACGTAGTCGCCCTCGTTCTCCTCCGAGAGCTTCTTCAGGAACCCCTCCTCGGCTCCCTCGAAGCCGAGCGTGAAGATCCGGACCCCCCGCAGATAGTTGGTCGTCCGCGTGAAGGTGAGGATGTCCTGCATGAGCTGCTGGGCGTCCGGCGGAAGGTCCTTGCCGCGAGTCCCGACGTGGGTCGGCGCGCCGTCGGTGATCAGGTAGACCGTGTCGACACTCGGGTCCTCCAGCGAGAGCCGGAGCGCTTCATCCGTGAAGGTCACGCCGTGCGGCTGGATCGCCTCGATGAACTTCTCGGCCGAATCCTTCTGGTCGCGGGTCGCGTCGACGAGCTCCGACTTCCAAGGGGTCACATCGTTGGAGTAGATCACGATGTTGAAGTTCTTGTCCTCGGGCAGGGACTTCACGACCTTGATCAGCTCCTTCTTGGCGCGAAGGATCCGCTTGCGCTCCTGGAGGAACTTCTCCTCGAGAGGGTCCTTGTCACCGACGCGCGTCCGGCCCGGGCGATTGAGCTCCGCGATCTGCTCCGGGGTGAAGGGATCCGTGGTCTCCATGCTCCCCGAAATGTCGAGGATGAAGATGATGTTGCGGCCGCTGAGGTCGAGCCCGAAGAGTCCCAAGCCGGTCTGCCCCTCGTGCTCGGTCTTCTCCTTGATCACCACCTTGGCCGGGTCGATCTGTCCCTCGTGCGACTTGACGTAGTTCCGGTAGTCGAGCGCGCTGTGGAGACTCTCGCCGGTCAGTCGGTTGAGCGCGTCCCGACACGCGATCCAGGCTCGCCCTCCGACCTCTGCCATGACCTCTTCGCGGCCGGTGTGCACCTTCTCCCGGTGCTCCTTCCTCTCCCACTTCTCCATGGCGGCGATGACCGGCCGGATCGCCTGCACGCTCTTCGACCGCCCGAGAATCCGTGCCGCCATCGCGACGACCTGCGGCTCCTTCGCGGTGATCCCCTTCAGCGCGAGATCGATCGGGTCCATCTTGCCGTGCTGCCATGCCACGCGGAGGATCAGGAACCGCGCGGGCCAGTCCTTCTCCTTCTCGAATCCACGGCTCAGTGCCGTGAATCCGGCTCCCTCTTGGACTCGCAGCAACGCCGCGAGCGCGCCGGCGAAGACGCGGTACTTGTCGCTCGGGTCCATTTGATCGGGCGAGAGCAACTCGACCTGCGCATACGCCTTGGGGATGAGCTTCACGGCGTTCTTCTGATCCTCATCGACCAGACTGCGCATGCGAACGATGATCCCGTTCACGTCGCGGGCGGCGATGGCGGAGTCGAGCGCCGGATCTCCGGCCCAGACCCCGGACGAGAGGAAGACGAGGAGCGGAAGGACTCGGATCGACAACGGAGACCTCTTTCGTTCGTCGTTCGAGGGAAGCGATCCCGCGAGGGCTTCGGCCCGAGAGTGTACCTTCAACCGAGATCGGTCGACAGTCGCGCGAGAGGGAGTCGCGAGAGCCAGGCTCCGATCGAGCGAGGGCCGGCCGAGAACTCGGGGGAAACGACGCGGGGCGCGCTCGTCGGAGCGCGCCCCATTGGGACTGTCGAGTCGCGACCGCTCTTTCGAGGGCAGCCGCAGTTCGGCGATCGGATCTCAGTGGAGGACGACGTCGCCCTCGCGCTCTTCCTCTTCGTCCACTTCTCGCTCGAAGGCGACACCATCGCTCGCGACCGCGGACTCGACGACGACCGGCGACGCCAGCTCGGACGCGATGCCGGCGTCCGGCTCGACGTCGAAGATCTCCTCCGGGATCTCCGACTTGAGCTTCAGCATGCGCCCCGCGACGAGCGCGGCGACGGCGCCGAGACCGCTGAGGAGCGCTCCCATCTTCGCTTCGAGTTGGGGACCTCCCTCGAACGCCTCTCCCGCAACGAACAGCGCGACCGTCAGGCCCATGCTGGCAACCAGCCCGGCCACGACGAGATGCCGGAGCTGCATTCCGCGCGGCAACGGGAACCCGGCGCGATCGGCCACCCATGAGAAGCCGGTGATTCCCACGGTCTTGCCGATCACCAGCGCGGAGAGCACGTACCAGGTCGCGGGACCGATGTCGGAGAACTCCACTCCTGCGTTGCAGAAGGCGAAGAAGAAGAGCCCGAAGTCGACGAAGGTCTTCATCGAGTGCTCGAACTGTTCGAGCGGGCTATGGTGCGCGTGCTCGTCGACATCCTCCTGGAACAATCCGAGGTCTCGTTTCGCCGACGGCAAGAACGGGACGACGAAGACCAGGGCCAAGGCGGGATGCAGGTGAGCGAGGTAGAGCCCGAGCCAACTCAGGATGCCCGGGCCGAACACGTAGGCGGTCCACTCTTGGATCTGGAGCCGACGCATCACGAACGCCATGACGCCCGCACCCGCGGTCAGGGTCAGCCACATCGGACTCACGGGGTGGCTGGGATCGGGATAGAAGACCGCGATGATGCCCATTCCGATCGCATCGTCGGCGACCGCGAGCAGCAGCAGGAAGTTGACGGCGGGATGACTCTTGCCGAACACCATCCGCGCGACGAGCCACGCCAACGCGATGTCGGTCGCGGTCGGGATGCCCCAGCCTCTTCCGTAGGTCTCGGTGTGGCCGAACGCGGCGACCAACGCGAAGTAGACGCCGATCGGACCGAGCACGCCACCGACCGTGCCGAACAGCGGATTGATCGCCTTCCGGATCGGGTTCAGCGCCCCACCCGGAAGGCAGCTCTCGGTGATCTCCTTCGCAGCGATCCCGAAGAAGAAGACCATGAAGATCTCGTTCATCAGGAAGTGGAGATCGACCTGCCCGAACAAGGGCCAGTGGACGATGTGGTGATAGGTCTCGGGAGCCATGTTGGCGATCGCCAATGCTCCGAAGACCCCTGAGATCAGTGGGACCGAGAACTCTTGCAGGAACGAGCGGATATTGCTCGACGCCGCGTTGGACGACACTGGAATCCCCCCTCCGAGGATCGCATTGGGATCCGTCGCTCCGACATCGGAACGCGATCCGTCGGCATGCCGCGGCAGCTCACGATGGTGAGCGGTTGCCTCGGACACCGATCTCAACGCCTTGAATAAGGGAGCCCCGCCCTGGGATCGGAGGTCGTCGACCACGGCTCGAGGCGGTTCGTCACCGCCGCGAGCCTCGATCGGGCCCCTCGATCCGCGAGCTCCGCGCGACTCTTCGATCCGATGTGTGCTGGATAGAGTTCACCCGACGGGGCACGAGGCACCGTCATGGAAGCCTACGATGGACCCGAGTCGCGACGCCCACCGGGCAACGCTCGTACGAGGGGTCCATGCGCGCTTTCCCGTCGGGACGAGGCCGTATCGCGGCTCCAGCGGTCCGTGCGCTCAGGACTTGAGGAAATGCTCGAGACCGAGGACGAAGGTATCGATCTCCACGACTTTTCGGATGCCGAGCAGCACTCCGGGCATGAAGCAGGTCCGGTCCAGCGTGTCGTGGCGGATCGAGAGTCGCTCTCCGGTCGACCCGAAGATCACCTCCTGGTGCGCGAGGTACCCCGGAAGTCGGACGCTGTGGATCGGGACTTCACCGACGCCCGGACGACGCTGGAGACGGTCCCGGGTGCGCAACGCCGTACCGGACGGCGCGTCGAGTTTCCCGGGGTGGTGGAATTCGATGATCTCGCAATGCGACATGTGCTCGGCGACCCGATCGGCCAGCTCCATCATCAGGATCGCGCCAATGGCGAAGTTGGGCGCGATCAGGCCGCCGAGTCGCCTCTCGCGCGACTCGCGCTCGAGTTGTTCCCACCGCTCCGCGGACAG
>JAGQRC010000195.1 GCA_020425835.1 Planctomycetota bacterium
CGAAGAGCCCCAGGGATCGCGAAGCCATGGACGACCTCCCTCGGTTCGTGAGTCGTTTTCGCGGGTCTCCTCCGGAATCGTATCCGAGGTCCCCGCGCGTTCGAAGCGACGCGACGGGATCCCGATCTCGCGCCGTGAACCGTCCAGTCCCGGCGGAGGCCGACGGCGATGAGAAGTCCGGCCGCAGCAACACGATGTCACCGCGGCCGGACGAGAGTGGGTGTGTTCGGATCGGGGGACCGGCTACGGGCAGGGCGGAGCATCGCACGCGACACTGCCGAGCGTCGGGTCGCTCCCGCAGTCGGGATACGGCGCCGGAAGCGGCGCGCTTCCCGGAACGAAGAGTCGATCGAGGATCGCGATGGCATCGGCGATGTCGAGGTGGTCATCGTCGTTGGCATCACCGGCCTGGTCACACTCGAGCGGTGAGGTGCCCGGCACGAAGAGGACGTTCAGGAGCGCAACGACGTCGGCGATGTCGACCGCGAGGTCGGCGTTGGTGTCGCCGCGGATGAACGCCTCGACCGCGACCCCCGGTTCGGCGTAGATCTCGAGCGTGTCGGTGGCGCCGTTGCCGAACGCGAGCTCGGGTGAACCCCCGGGAGCCAGCTGGATCGGGATCGGCGAGTACGCGGAGTAGTTGCCACTGATCCCGAGCGGACGCGTCGATTGGAGCGCTCCGGTGCCGTCGTTGATGGCGACGTGGGCGCCGGTCTCGCCGGTCATGAAGTCGTACTGGCTGATGTAGAGGTCGAGGTCGCCATCCGCATCGGCATCGGCGCCCGCCAGGACACCGGAGCCGAACGAGATCGGGAGCGCTTGACTCGGCTGGAATCCCGACGCGCTGCCGAGGTAGGTGCGCAATTCGAAGCCGATCGTGAAGTCCTGGGTCACGACCGCGAGGTCGACCAACGCATCGCCGTCGAGATGGACGAGCCGCATCGGGCCCATGAAGAGGTTCTCCTGGACGAACACGGTCGGTCCGAACGCACCCGCGCCGAGGCCCATCCGCACCTCGATCGTCCCCGGCACCAAGGTCAGGCCGAAGCTCGCCGTGCTGATCACGAGGTCGGCGGCACCGTCGAGATCGACATCATCGGTGAACACCTCGTAGGGGGGGACCGCGGTCGCCAACGAGTCGAACAGAGCGAGCTGCCCCGTGCCATCCCCGAGATAGATCTGCACGCCGTGGTCGGCGACGCCGCTGACGTTGCTGTAGGTCGAAACGACGTCGAGCATCCCGTCGCCGTTCAGGTCACCCACCGCGATCGGGCCCAGGGTGATCGACGTCGCGACATCCGCACTCGGCGCGGAGAAGGTGCCGTCGCCGATTCCGGGATAGATCTGCAGCCGGGACTGGAACAGTCCGACCGACGCGATCACCAGGTCGACGATGCCATCGCCATTGAAGTCGCCGGTGTCGTGACCGAACACCGCTTCGGCGAGCGACAGGGTCTGGACCGGCGCCAGCGCTCCCGTGCCATCGTTCAGGAAGATCGCGAGTTCCGGCGGGAAGTTGGTGGAGCAGTACACATCGTCGAGGCCGTCGCCATCGAGGTCCGCCGCGCCGAGCTGCTCGGGCAGTCCGCCCAGGGGGAAGCTCGCGCCGAGCGAGTAGTCGAACAGGAGCGTCTGCGTCGAAATCTGGGCGAAGAGTCCAGGGGTGAGCAGGGTCGATGTCATCAGTATGATCGCGAGGCGCACGGGGTCTCCTTTCGCGGCCGCCGAGGAGGGACGGGCCGAGACAGTCCGAACGAGATCTCGTTCGATCCCTCACGCGGTTTCTCGAGATTCCTGGCGCGCGAGACCCGACGGCCCCGCACCCGCCGCTCTCCACCCCGAAGGACCGGATGCCCGCTCCGAACGATGCCTCGCTCGAGATCGAACCCGAGTCGGACCTGCTCGCGCGCGCGGCGCGCGGCGACGACACCGCGTTGGGGCGACTGATCGAACGAGCGGCCCCGACGGTTCGCTCGAACCTGCGTGGCTCGATCCCCACCCGATGGCAAGCGCTCGTCACGATCGATGACGCGCTCCAGGAGGCGTACACCGAGGCGTTCCTGAGCTTTCATCGCTGGCGACCCGAGTCGAGCGGCGCGTTCGTCCACTGGCTGACTCGCCTCACGAGGAACAACCTCATCGATGCGGTCCGAGCGCTCGAGACCGAGAAGCGCGGCGGCCGACGGCGACGGGCTCGGCTCGATCCCGAGGCTTCCGCGATCGAGCTCCTCGATCATGTCGCCGGTCGCGGCAGCACGCCGAGTCGGACCATCGCTCGCGCCGAAGCTTCCGCGGCGCTCCACGCCGCGGTGCGTCGCCTCCCCGACCACTACCGCGAGGTGGTCATCCGGTACGATCTCGACGGGGCGACGATCGAGTCGGTCGCCGAGGCGATCGGCCGAACCCCGGGCGCGACGTACATGATGCGGGCGCGCGCCCATCGGCTGCTCGCCTCCTGGCTCGATGAGGTCTGAGCCCGACCCGAGGTCCGATCCGATGGATGTCGATCCACGACAGAACGAAGACTCGCGCGACCGGGCGCTGATCGACGCGGCTCGAGAGGCCGCTCGACGACTCCGCGACTCGGGCTCGATTCCGGCCGCCGAGTTGGCGCCCCTGCCGAAGCTGCCGGGCTACCGCATCGAAGGCGAGCTCCACCGCGGCGGACAAGGCGTGGTCTATCGCGCTCGGCGACTCGTCGACGACGCTCGCGTCGCGATCAAGATCATCCCGCGGCGTGCTGACGATCGCGGCTCTCGGTTCGAGCGCGAGGTCGAGCTGTTGCGGCAGCTCGACCATCCATCGATCGTCGCCCTCGATGACTGGGGGAGCACCGGCGATGGTCGGTATCTGGTGATGGAGCTGGTCGACGGCCTGCCGCTCGACGAGTACGTCGACCTCGGCCCCATCGAACCGGAAGAGACGATCGAGGTGTTCGTCACGGTGTGCGAGGCCGTTCACGCGGCTCACCTCCGCGGGGTGATCCATCGCGATCTCAAGCCGTCGAACATCCTCGTCCGATCCGACGGTCATCCCGTCGTCCTCGACTTCGGGCTCGCCAAGTCGATCGCCCCGACGCAGACGGAGCTGACCGCGACCGGCCTCTTCGTCGGCTCCCTCCCGTGGACGAGCCCCGAGCAGGCGACGAGCGATGATCGGGTCGACCTCCGGAGCGATATCTACTCCCTCGGCGTGCTCCTCTATCGCTGCCTCGCTGGTCGGCCGCCCTACTCGACCGACGGCCCGATCCGGGAGACGCTCGAGCACATCCTGCACACGGAGCCGACGCCGCTCTCCCACGTGGCCCCGGGGATCGGCGACGATCTCGCAACGGTCGTCGCGACTGCGCTGCAGAAGGAGCCGGAGCGGCGCTACCAGAGCGCAGCCGATCTCGCCCAGGAGCTGCGGCGCTGCCTGAATCGTGAGCCGATCCAAGCTCGTCGCGAGAACGCGCTGCTCGTGATGCGACGACGGCTCGAGCGACACCGCTGGGTGACGATTCTGGGAAGCGCGTTGGTCGTCGTCTCGATCGCATCGACCGCCGCGGTGACACTCCTCTACCGCGAGCAGGACCGCTTGCGCCGCGCCGCGGAGCTCGAAGCCCGGGAGGCGCGAACGATCCAGCGTTTCCTCGAATCGATCTTCACCTCGATCGAGACCGCGCCCCACCGGAGTGAGGCGGTCACCGTCTCGGAGCTCGTGGACGACGCGACGGAACGACTCACGGCAGCGGGCCTCGCCCCGGAGGTCGAGGCTTCACTCCGAACCACGCTCGGACGCTCGCTCCTCTGGATCGGCCGATCCGCTCAGGCGCGCGACGAACTCCGCCGCGCCGTCGAGCTCGCTCCCGACGCTTCGACTCCGGGCCCGAGATGCGTCCAGCAGTACCACCTGCTGGGGCTCGCCCACCAACAGCTCGGCGAGTACGACGACGCCGAGCACTGGTTCGAACTCGCGGTGCACACGACCGATCGTCTTCCCGACTCCGATCCGTCCGAGCGGGTCGCGCTCCTTCGGAGCTACGCCCTCTTCGAGCTCGCCCGCGATCGATATCCGAGCTGTGTGGTGCTGCTCGATCGCGCGGACGAGGCCGCGGCCCGACTCGATCCCCTGGCCGATCTCCGAGTCCGGCTCCTCCTCGACCGCGGACAGCTCTACATGCGACAAGCGCAGCTCGGGCCGTGCGAGGCGGCGTTCCGTCGCGCACACGAGGCAGCTCGCCAGCGTGTCGAGTCGATCGGTGACTCCGGTCTCGATCTCCTCCACTCCGCCGGCAACCACCTCGGTACGATCCTGATCGAGCTCGGTCGGTCCGAAGAGGCGGAGTCGTTGTTGAAAGCGGCACTCGACTATCGCGAGGAGTGCTGGGGACCGATCCACGATCAGACGCTGCAGACGCGACACGCGCTCTCGATCCTCTACAGCCGCACGGGTCGCCTGGACCGTGCGGCCGTCCTCGCCGAGGAGACGTCGGTCGGCTTCGCGCAGCGATACGGACCCGACCATCCGCGCGCGCTGCACGTGCGCATGAACCTCGCGCGCATCCTGGAGCAGCAAGAAGACCCTCGTGCCGCGGAGCTCTACGCCGAGACCTACGATCGGCTCCGCGCGATCCTGGGTGACGCAAACCTCACGACGGCGATCTGTGGTGAGGGCGTCGCCCGCGCCTGGTCGAGGGAGGGACGCGACGAGGAGGTCGAGCCGATCCTCCGCCGGGTCCACGACGCCTACCGCATCGGAGGTCCCGGTGTGCATGCCGATCGACTGCGCGCCGGTGACAACTGGGCGCTCGCGCTGCGACGACTCGGCCGGCTCGAGGAGAGTGCCACCGTGCTCCGCGAGCTGATCGCCGCGGAAGAGGCAGTGAGCCCCCGATCGGAGATGTCGGGACGCCTCGCCCTGAAGCTCGAACGGTTGCAACGCGAACTCGACGGGCACTCCGACTCGACGACCGGGGGTCGGTGAGAGCGGGTCAGTGAGTCGGAGTGGGACCGTCAGTCCTCCGGTCGCTCCCCCGCGGGTGCCATCTTCACGAGACGCGGCGCGAAGCGGGCGAGCGGCTCGACCAGGTCCGCTTGCGCGGCCATGACGCTCTCGATGTTCTTGTAGACCATCGGGACCTCGTCGAGCCCCGCCGACAGGAGCGTGACTCTCTTGGCGTCGAGGACGCGCTTCGCCTCGGCCCAGGTGAAGGTCGACTTCGCCTTCTTCCGACTCATGACCCGGCCTGCGCCGTGGGACGCGGAATTCAGGGAACCGGGGTTCCCCCGTCCTCGGACCAGGTAGCAGTTGTCCGCCATCGAGCCGGGAATGATGCCGAGAACACCTTCGCCAGCGGGAGTCGCCCCCTTGCGGTGAACGATCACCTCTCGGTCGTCGTGCACTTCCTTCCAGGCGAAGTTGTGATGGTTCTCCACGTCGAGGAGCACCTCGACGCCGAGCCGCGCCGCGATGCAGGCGTGGATCAGCGCGTGGTTCGCCGCCGCGTAGTGGCCCATCAGGCTCATCGCCTCCCAGTACTCCCGGCCCTCATCGGTGTCGAGATCGAGCCACGCCAGATGCTGGAGCTCGCGCGGGAGCTCGGGGTGCAGCCGCATCGCGAGCTTCGAGTAGTGGTCGGCGATCGTCGCGCCGGCGCCCCGGCTTCCGCTGTGCGACAGGAGCGCGAGGTACTCGCCTTCGTCGAGCCCCGCGTCGGGATCGTCGATCGTCAACACGCCGAACTCGACGAAGTGGTTGCCGCTCCCGCTGGTTCCGAGCTGCTTCCACGCCTTGTCCTTGACGCCCTTGGTGATCGGCCCGGAGTCCCAGTCGCGATCCATGACGTCGTGCTGTCGGCGGTGCTCGAAACTCGCGCCGATCCCGAACCGCGTCTCCCGCTCGAGCGCCTTGGTCAGCCGATCGGGATCGTCGTCGATCGTCGAAGCGGGGAGGTCGAAGACGGTCATCTTCATGCGGCACGCGATGTCGACGCCGACGGCGTAGGGGATGACCGTGTTCTCGGTCGCGAGCACTCCGCCGATCGGCAGACCGTAGCCGAGATGGGCATCGGGCATCAGCGCGCCGCGCACCGCGACCGGCAATCGGCACGCGTTCTCCATCTGACGGACCGACTGCGGCTCGAGGTCGACGCCCCACTGTCGGTATGGTGCCGGCGAGGCGCGTCCCTCGTACCGCTCACTCGCGGCGAGGTAGTCGGCGAAGTCCCGCGCGAAGTTGCCGAAGATCGGGTCTTCGATGAACTCACCCGGGCTCGCGACCACCGAGGCGATCGATCGCAGCAGCTCCTTCTTGGGAACACCGCTCTCGGCGGCCGCTTGGCACGCGCTGATCGCCTGGTTGGTCAGCGGGCCCTTCGGCACGCCGAGTTTCGCGAGGTCCTTCGTTCTCATGATCGTCCCCGATCCGGCGCACCGATCTCGATGCGATAGGCGTGCTGGCCCTCGCGCTCGACCATGACGTCGATCGCGAGGAATTGCTGGATGACTTCGATGTTCGTCTGGGTGTGGCGCGAGAGCGCGGTGGTGCGGAACGACCCGCCGCCGGCCATCGCCCACGGGATCAACAACTGATCGGCGAGGTGCTCACCCACCGGCGCGTCGCTCTTCAGGTAGCGTTGCGCTTGACGGACGACCTCCCGCGCGACGGCCTCCGCCGGCTTGCCGTGCTTGCCGAACGCGGAGAAGACCTCGGTGACGTGCTCGCACTCGAACTCGAGGATCACCGCGTTACCCGGACCCGCGGACTCGACCTCCTCGACGTTCGCCTGCTGCCGATCGAGCGCGAGCTGGTGCTTCACCTTGTGGATCTCGCGGTGACCGAT
>JAGQRC010000196.1 GCA_020425835.1 Planctomycetota bacterium
GTTCGACTCGAGACCGCAGGTGGCCGAGCTGGAGTTCATCGCGTCGGGACTCGCCAGCGAGATGGGACGCGCTGTCGTCGTGGCGGTGGCGGTCGTCTATCTCGCCTTTCGGCTCGCGGCCCGTCGATCGTGGGTCGCCGCGACTCTGTTCGTCCTGCCATCCCTTCTTCCCGGTAGCTTGCCCGCTCTGGCGATGGTCCACTCGTTCCACGCGCGATGGCCGTTGACCATCGCCGACTCCTGGATCCCTGCGTCGCTCGTCCAGGCCGTTCGGTTCGCGGGGGTCGCCTACCTGTTCGCCGCGATGGCGCACGCCGCGCTCCCGAGCGCGGAGAGAGCTGCCGCCCTCGCCTATCCCCCGCGCCGCCGTTGGTGGCGAATCCTCTTTCCGCGCGCGCTGCCCATTCTGCTGACGGGAGTCTCGGTCGTGACGATCCTGATCCTCGGCGAGGTCGAAACCGTGCATCTCCTCGGCCCGGCCGGAGCGAACTCGCCGGTGCTCGCGCTCTACCAAATGCTGCACTTCCGCTTCGACGAGCAGTCCGCACGGTTGTCGGTCGCTTTGGTCCTCGCGGTACTCGGCGTCGTCGCGGTCCTCTCGCGCTGGGGAAGGGGGGCGCGATGAGTCGAACGACGCACTTGTCGGCTCGAGAGGTCGTTCTCGAACGGGACGCCTTTCACCTCGGTCCGCTCGATCTAGCGGTCGGTGGGGGGGAATGCTGTGTGTTGAGGGGACCCAATGGCTCGGGGAAGTCCACGCTTCTCGCAGCCATCGCCGGAGCACTCCCCGTCGCTCGCGGCCGCATCGAGTTGCGACGATCGGAGGACGTCGAGGTCTGGAGCGACTTCACGCAAGGTGTCGAGATCGCGCCCCACCGCCGAGCCGTCGGCTGGTTGCTCCAAGACCTAGGTCTCTTCCCGCACCTCTCGATCCGACGACAGTGCGAACTCGTTCCGGGGTTCGACGTCAAGCGCGCCGAACACTACGTCGACCGACTCGACATTGCCGATCGCATCGACCGCAAGCCGGGCACGCTCTCTGGCGGGGAAGCGCAGCGCTGTGCCTTGTTGCGGGCCCTGTGCGCGCCCCGGAGTGTCCTGCTCCTCGACGAGCCCCTGTCGGCGCAGCACCGTTCGGGTCGCGACCGCGTCCTGGAGTGCGTGGAGGCCGAACGAGAACGCGGCGCGATCCTCCTCGTGGCGAGCCACATCGAGTTTCCCGGCGGGCGCGAGATCGAGTTCTGAAACCGGTCCGACCAATCGAACACTGTGAGACACCAATGGCGGGGCGCCTCGACGGTCACCATTGGAGGTGCGGTCGGATCTGGGGTTGGCGCTCGACCGGCCAGTTGGAGGCGTACGGTGAGCATTCGAGCACGAACGAGCATTCTGGGACTGTGTATCGTGGTTCTCTCGACTGTGGCGCTCAGTGCGCAAACGTCGACCGCGACGGGGACTGGGAGCACCGCCACGAGGGATATCGATCCGGTGCCCCTCAATCCCGAGCCCACGATCGCCATCTGCTCGGAGTGTCCTCCTCCCGTGGTCTTCCCGGCGCTCGCGGAGAGTTGTAGCGGGCTCCCGGTCACCCTCGGTCCATGCTGGTTGTCAGGCCAGAAGGGTCCTGGCGGTGGTCAGTCGCCCAATCTCCCTCCTCCGATCCCACCCCCTGCTGGTGGCGGAGGCGGTGGTGGCGGGGACACCTGCACCTGCTGCATTTGCTGGGACATCTGCGAGGACGAAATCCAGTACCAGACGGCGGACCCGGAACTCGTCGGGGAGGGAGAGCCCGGCGGAGGAGGGTCGGTCGATCCGGTCGATCCGTGCCCGCGCAGCGTCATCGTCATCGGCCCGGAGTGCTTCAAGCCCGGGACCGGCGGCGGCGTCATCTGCAATGGAATGTACCAGACGTTTGCGGTTTGCTCGAGTTTCAGTGCTCCCTGCATCGACACCGACAACGATGGCGAGTGCATCTGGAGCGACCCGGATGAAGACCCGAACGATATCGACGATGAGACTCTGGCCGACTGGCGCGATGCCGATGAAGACGGCATTCCGGATGGGCTGGATCTCGAGCCGAACGGACCGAAATACAACGAAGACGGCACGGAGAACGAGGACTACAAGCTCAACGAGAACGGTCTGATCCCTCCGGACGTCGACATGTTCGAGATGCTGCTCGGCGACCTGGGTGCCCCGGGCCTCGATCTCGACGATCATCTTCCGTCGAACCCAGCGCTCTGGGACGTCAACGGAGACGGTCTCGTCACCTTTGGCGACGCGGTCGGAACGATCGCCTCCCAGCTAGCGGATGCTGACGGGAACAACATCCCCGACGCGATCGACAACTACATAGACAATCTCCTTCCTGGAGCTCCGGTCGACCTGACCGAGTTGGCGGCGATCTGGGAGCACTTGAGCGAGGCCGCCTCCCTGACAGGCGAGCTCTACGAACTCATGGACCCCGAGGCCTTCGGTGGGGAAGACTTGAAGGAACAGGTCATCGCGAACCTGAATGCGTTCGCCGGTGCGGCGGAGTCCGTCGCCGCGCAGTTCTCCGTCACGGACGAGGGGCTGGCAGGGATCGAGGAGTACGCCAATGACAACCCGGCGGACTTCTTCGACGACTTCGATCTTCCGAGCGGGCTGTCCATCGAGGACATCCAGGAGATCATTCTCGGCTTCTTCCCGGATGGCGACGGGAATCTCACCTTCAAGATGACGGTGATCGACGAAGACGGCGTGGAGCACGAAATCGACCCCACGCCGGACACGCCAAAGAGCAACATGAGCACCGAGGGTGATCCCATCGATACCCACAGCGGAGAGTTCTACTTCCGCACTACGGATCTCAAGGTCCCCGGACGAGGACTCGACCTGGAGATCAGCCGGGTCTACCGCAGTCGATCGACTCGCAAGGGGGTGTTGGGTTGGAACTGGTCGATGCCCCTCGTCGAGACGAACATCGTCATCTGGCCCCAGTGGCAGTGGAAGATGCTCGATCTCATCTGGGGCGACGGCAACCGAAGCTACTTCGTCTTGACCCACGACACCGCCAACGTCCAGCACTATTCCGGTATCAACGGAGAGTTCGGGAAGGTGCGCTTCGTCAAGGGCGAGGCTCCCGATGAGCCCGGCTGCGACAAGCCCCTGGCTGGCTTCGTCCTGAGGAAACCCGACGGTACCCTCTACTACTTCTGCCCACCCACACACTACGCCGGCAACGGCGGTGCGATGGTTTGTTGGCTTCGCAAGGTCGTGGACTCCAACGGGAACGCGATCGTCATTCAGCGCGACGGTATGGGCCGCGTGACCAAGATCATAGACACGGTCGAAAGGGAGTATCTCTTCACCTACGACACGGACGAGAACCTCCTGACCAAGATCGTCGATCCAGAGGGACGAACGATCGACTACGACTACGGGTTGAATGCGGTTCCGATCACCGGGACGCCCGCTCCGGGAAGCGCGTCCGGACCGATCGATCCGGTGCTACTGCCCCCGTTCAAGGCCGAGCTGAACCGAGTCGACTATCCCACCACCCAGTATCTCGCAGCGAACGGGATCGTGGCGAGCGGACGGCCGTCCGAGGTGTACACCTACATGGAGCACCCAGACGGGTTCGAGCAGAACAAGGAGCCCTTCGTCAATCACAACCTCACCTCGATCCGCAGATCCGGGTTCGCACCGTTCGTCACCCTCACCTACTTCACCGCGGACGAGGGCGCGTACGAGTTCGATCGTGTGGCGAGCCAGACGATCGCTGGGCAGACGACGACGTTCGACTACCACCAGATCGACAATCCTCAGGTCGACATGTTCGGCCAGGAGATCGAGCACACCACCACATTCCGCTTCCCGGACGGCGAGCTGCACAAGTTCCATCACGCCGAGAACGGGATGCTCATGCGAAAGGAGATCCTGGAGTTCAGGGATGCGGACGGAGACTTCATCCCCGATCAGACCGATCCGGCGGGGGTCAACGCCTATGTCACACTGCTTCAATACTCCGAGCCCGACTTCTTGCTACTCAGCCGCACCGAGACCACCGACTACGGGTTTCCGCTGGGCGAGCTGCGAACGAGATCTTGGGTCTACGACGATCAGAACGTGGACCGATTCCAGCAGTCGAACATCCTACAGATCATCGATACGCCGCAGGACCCTGCGTCGGAGCTCTATCCGCAGATCACGAGCTCGTTTCTCTACGATCCGGTGACGGTCCGTCCACGGCAGATCACGGACTCTGTCGACCGAGTCACGACGCGAGACTTCCTGCACCAAGAACTGACCCAATCCGAGGCCGGGAGTCTGTTCGGTGTTTCCGGCTGGAACATCGCGATGTCGGACACCGTGTGGAGTCTGGGAGACATCAACGGCGACGCGGTCACCGGTCATACAGCGAGTCTGTACGGTGAGCCCATGTGCACGCTCGAGGTTGCACGGGAGACGATGCCCTCGATCCTCGTCGAGGACCCGGACGGACCCGGCGCGCCCCAACCCTTCGTGCCCATTCGGAAGCACCGGTACAACCGCTTCGGTCAGCAGACACACGACATCGATCCCAACGATGTCATCGTCCGTACGACCTATCGTGATGGGTTTCCTCGGACTCGGACCTACGATTCGGGGGGGCTTGCTCTCGCGGAGAACACGTTCTTCGACGGCATCGGACGACTGATCCGGAAGGTCGCCACCGACGGCAGGGCGACGAGGCTCACGTATGATGGCCGCGACCGGCTGATCGAGCTTCGGCGCGAGCCGCTCGGCGCGGGAGATCCGACGCAGGACGAGGTCAAGCTCTGGTTCTTCGATCTGGCCGGGCGAGAGTCCGGGGCCACATCACCCTTCCTGGACGACGCAACATACGATCCGTACGGTTCGTCCTCTCCCGCGAAGCTCGACGAGTCCTTCACCTACGACGCGGCGAACCGAGTCATCCAGTCGGTCGAGACCATCGAGTTCGAGGGGCAGGTTCAGACCTCGACGTGGTCGTTCTCCTACGACGGGAACGGCCGCCGGAAGGAGCTGATCGACCCAGCTGGCGCGGTCACTCGTATCCAGCGCAATACACGGGGGCTCCCGACCGACACGACGCGGACGGACTCCGCAGGCACCGACTACGGGACCATCTCGGTGACCTACGACAACTTCGGGGATCGCACCGTGGTCTATCGGGCCGAGGACAGTGATCTCGACGGAATCCGCGATCGGACCCAATTCCAGATCGATGGATACGGTCGAACCCGGGCTGTGATCGATGACGATGGTTCGAGCCGGACCTTCCAACTGGACCCGGCCGGCCGAGCGCTCGTGGTCGAGAAGAAGGACGCGTTCGGGAACGTCGTGCAGCGGACGACGAACGATTTCGACGACTCGGATCAGTTGCTTCGTGAGACCCATGACGAGTTCCAGCTGAATCCCGACGGCACGGTCGTCGATCTGGCGCGGACTCGGGTCATCGAGAGCGGATACGGTCCGCAACTCGGCCTTCCCCTCTGGGTCGTAGAAGACCCGACCGGGACGCCGCGGCTGAAGCGATTCCGGTACGACGCGTTGGGCCGACGGACCGAGGTCATCGTCGGGTCCTCCGGTGAAGTGCGCGTCGTCGATGACTTCGACTCCAGCAACCGCATCGTCACGCGGACGTTCCAACACGATGCGCTTGGTACGACCGGAGACGTGAATCCCAGCGAGACGATCCAGCAGTACTTCTACGACAGCCTCGGACGCCTTGCCGAGTTTCACGATCCCAACGACGAGTCGACGTTCTTCACTCACGATGCGTCTGGCCGACTCACATCGACGACGGATCCTTCCGGCACGGTTCGTCGAACCTACCACGACAGCGACGGGCGAGTTCGAAGGACGGAGACGCAGCGGGGGTCCGGACCCGTACAGGTATCCACTTTCGAGTACGACCACCGCGGCGCCGTCGTCGCGATCGAGGACGGAGAAGCGCAGAGAACGGAGTTCGACTACGACACCGCCGGACGGATGACTCATCGGCGTACCCTGGCGACAGCGGAGAACGTCGAGTACCGCTACGATCGGTCGGACCGCGTCGAAGAGATCGAGTTCCTGCACGACGTCACCGGCACGATCCGCTTCTACGACTACGACGGAGACGATCGTCTGGTCTCGATCAACGCGATCGGAGCGGACGCCGATGTCAGTCGAAGCTACGAGTTCGACGCGCTGGACCGGATCACCCGCATCACGGAGTCGGTGACAGGCCGTCCGACCGTGACAGTCGAACTGACCTCGACCTCGGTGGGTCGCTTCGTACGGGATCAACAGCAGGTCGGCACTGATCCTGTTCACGCCTTCGATGTCGTTTACGACTCGGCCGGGGACGTGAGGGAGATCCACTATCCATCCGGTCTGACGTGCTACCTCGACTACGACGATCTAGGTCGCCCGGTGCAGGCGAGGAAGTCCCCGACCGAGGTCGTGGCCGACTACACCGAGCCGTATGGTCTTCGAGGCTACCGTCGAGTCGACTTCGGTTCGGGGGGTAGGATCGAGCGCGACTTCGATCCTTTCGGACGGGTGACCCGACACGATGTGCTCTCGGGTGGTGGATCGACGATCCACGGTGCGTCCTACGAGTATGACGGCAGCGGCAATCTCGAGGCGCGAGTTCGCTCGACGGACGGCCGTCGTGAGGAGTTCGACTACGACGACTTCCACCGACTCGAGGAGTGGCGTGTCGATACCCTGGCCGTGGGAGGCGCGACCCGGACGGTCCACTGGGACCGTGATCTCGCCGACAACACCGTGTCCAAGAGCGACACCCTTGGTTCCAACCCCGTCGTTCC
>JAGQRC010000197.1 GCA_020425835.1 Planctomycetota bacterium
AGCATCGAGGGTCGCGCTCATCGCGACGACGCGGAGATCGTCCCGCGCCTCGCGCATCACCTTGCGCACCAACGCGATGGCGAGCTCGGCGTCGACGCTTCGCTCGTGCAGCTCGTCGAAGATCACGATGCCGACGTCGTCGAGGAAGGGGTCGCGCTGGAGTTGCTGCAGGAAGACGCCATCGGTCACCACTTCGATCCGGGTGCGAGGCCCGATGCAGCGATCGAACCGCACGCGGTACCCGACGGTGTTCCCGAGACCGTCGCCGAGCTCCGCCGCCATCCGCGCCGCCGCTGCGCGCGCCGCGACCCGACGCGGCTCGAGCACGACGATCTTCCGATCGTTCGACAGGCCATGCTCGAGCAGCGCGAGCGGAACGCGCGTCGTCTTCCCCGCGCCCGTCGCGGCGCGGAGCACCAGTGACGAATGCGTCGCGAGCGCGGCCACGATCTCCGGGAGGACTTCATCGATCGGGAGAGGCTGGCGTGGGGGCATCGTCGACCGGACCTTAGGGCCGTCCCAACAATAACTTGTCATTCTGCGGGGCATCTCTACCACATCTTCGGCCGCGCCTCGGTCGCGAAATCCTCAACGTACTCACCAGTACGCCTCCGGTTTCGCTTCCTCGTTGCGACCAAAGCTGTGGCAGACCTACCCCACAGAATGACAAGTCATTGTGAGACGACCCTTAACGGATGATCTCCTGCCAGTTCGGGTCGAAACCGTCACCGGCTCGAGCGAGGGTCTCGAAGTCGCGGTAGCACTCGCTGATCACGCGCGGCGGTGCGCTGCCGAGGAGTCTCGGGGGCTCCAGGTCGATCGGGTCATCCGTGCCGAAGAACCCCAGTCGAAGGAGGGCGACGGGCGGGTTCTCGATGTCGACGTAGAATCCGGTGTGCTCGATGACGGCCTGGATCCCGAGGCTCCGGAAGTGTCGGGTCGCGTAGTGCGCGCGGCCTCGCCATCCGTGGACAAGGGATGTGTACCCGAGCGATCTCAGCGTCGACTGGAGACGTTCCCCGCTCAGGAGATGTCCCTGGAAGTCAGTGAGTTCTCGGTCACGGACGCGTTCGGGCGGCAACTCGTACGGCTCGACCTCGAGCTGGCGCAGGAGCGGCGCAACCGCGTAGTCCGCGAAGTGCGAGCGCCATCGGTCTCGCTCTTCTACCGACAAGTCGAGACCGTGAGCGACGCGGATCGCGGCCGATGCCACGGTGTCGTCGACGACCGAGACGGTATCGTCGTGCGCGTCGGTCCAGATGCGATCCTCGAGTGGTCGGAAGGAATGCTCGAGCTCGCCCTCTCGGTAGAGACCCCACACGACGCGCTCCGCCAGCAGACTCCCTATGGGGTGATCGCGGAACACCTCGAGCCAGAGCGGGACCGACCACTCTCGTCCGGTGCACAGCGCATCCTCGAGGCGAGAGGTCTGCAGCTTCGCCGACTCTTTCGTCTGTTGGCGCAGCGACTTCAGGGTCGACCGAGCCTCGGAAACGGACTCGGGGTCCTCGTCCCGGCGCGCCCGCGGAAGGGAACCCCACTTCTCGCCGTCCTCGCGGATGTCGATCTTCAGGTCCGCTCCGAGACGCAGCGCGAAGCGACGCGTGACTTCGCCCGACGCGGCCGATCGGTACGCGATCTCCACCTCCCGGTTCGGACCGAGATCGCCATGGGGTAGCGTGCGGTCGACGAACTCATCCCGTGTCCAGCCGCGTCGGGCGGCGAGCCCCTCGACGAGGGCGATCGCTTCCTTCTGCAGCGCCTTGGTGCGGAACCGCTGCGCGATGGAGACGAGCAGACTCGTCGCGTTCGGCGCGTCGATCGAAGAGACGAAGTCGAGAAGGGCGCGGCACTGGCCCATGCGCCTGCCGTTCCACTGGCGGAGGAACTGCTCGGCGGTGGGGACGACTCGGTCCGGACTCGGACCGACCGCGGCCGCGAGGCCGAGCAGTCCGCGGCACTCAGCACTCCGCTCGGCCGTTCCTTTGGAACCGTCCGGACCCGTCTTGGCTTCTTCGGTGGCGAGCTCGAGCCAACGATCGAACAGCGCGTCCGCGAACGCACGCCGACTCATCGGCTCCATCGCCTCGCAATGCGTCCGCACGCCGTAGTCGGCGGAGGCGACCTTCTGTTCCGTGGCATCGACGAGCCAAGCGTCGACGAGGCGGACGTCGACCTCGTTGCCGTCGGACCATTTCAGTCGCGGTAGCCTCGATCGATTCAGCCAGGACAGGGCGGTGGGGACTCCCTGGTCCAACATCTTCGCGGCCTCGTCGATCAGCGCGGCTCGATCGGTCGGCTCGAGCGCGATGGGCTCCTTCAAGTCGTGGAGCGTTCGCGTCAACGAGCGACACACGGTCGCGTCCTTCTCGGTCTCGAGGGCGGCACGAACGGCGTCCGCGGCACCCTCCGGTTTGCGCTCCGCGATCCAGTTCGCCGCAGCATCGCGGATCGACTTCTTGCGGTCCCGAAGGGCGGACAGCAGTCGCTCATCCAGGCTGCGCGAACCGTTGAGCGCGGCGCGCGCCATCGGTCGGACCTTCACCGGTCCGGTCGTCGCGACATTCCAGAGCGGTCGATCGAGTACGGCCGGGAGCTCGGGCAGGATGGACGCGATCCACGCCGCTTCCTCGAGCGTCTCGTTCCGTTCGTAGTCGCCGGGATCGTCCAACACATCGACCAGCACTTCCGGATGCTGCGCAAAGAACGGCCAGATCCCCTCCTTTTCGAGATTCTGGCTGGGCCGGCGGTGGCCGGTCAGCCACTGCCTTCCGAGTGACGCGAGGGGGATCCCGCAGTATCGCCCGAGCTCCGCCGCCGCCCGCAGGTCGAACAACTCCGCGTGTTCCTGCCACGGTTGGCGCGGATGGTAGGAGCCGATGAAGAACGACCCGCGCAGGTGGGTCCACCGAGCGAGTGGAACCAGCTCCAGGTCGCCATCGAGTTGCGCGCCGACCCCGTGGTACTGCCGGACGAACGGAACCCGTTCCTGCTCCGGCCACGGCTCGGGATCGAAGAGTGACGCGAAGATCCGCTCGCGCTCCGCGGGAGGGCAACGCTTCGGCTCCGACGACCGCTTCGATTCGTGGTTCGCGAGCTGCACCTCGAACCCCTCGTCGAGGAGCCGGAAGAACTTCTCCTTCAGCTCGTTCGTCGGCGACCGGGGTGTCAGATCCTGCGGTGGAAGCGGAGGGAGTTCCATCGCGGCGACGGTCGGCTCCTGAGTTCGTTGGAGCTCCTGACGCGTTGCTTCGATCGCCTGGATCAGCTTCCGCGAGCGCGTTCCCTTCTGGATCTCGTCGAGGAGATCGGCGGGAAGCCGATCGGCGACGTCGAGATAGAGCTCGAGCGCGAGGATTCGTTCCGTCGGCTTCCCCTGCTGGAGCACTTCCGCGATCGACTCGGCTCGATCTTCGATCCTCTCGAGCACTCGGCGCGCGACGAGTCGATTGTCCTTTCGTTGCCCGACCGCCTCCCGGACGAGGAGATCGGCGAAGGTCGAGAAGTCGACCCCCGCTTGGTCCATCTTTCGGATGAGATGCTCGCGACCGAAACCGTCCAACTCGAGCCAGCGTTTCCGGACGAGCTCGCGCTCCTCCGTGGCGAACTCGGACCAGCCGCGTGCGCGTTCGCTGATCTCGTGTGGCAGGAGGAGCTCAACGAAGTCGGCGCGGGTGAGCCCGGTCAGCTCGCCCGCGGCGGCGAGCGCCCGAACGTCGGCCGTGATGTAGAAGGTTGCCTGCCTCAGCCAGAACGGAAGCCCCACCCACCCAGGCTCGCTCTCTCGGCAGAGGGTGTGGCTGAACGCGGCGAGGCGGAGGATCAACTCGGGAGTCAGTAACGAAGTTGCCCGCACGAGTCGAAACGGCTCGCCGACGTACACCGCCCTGAACACACCTTTGCGTTCCTCCTCGGTGAGCGCGCCGAGCTCGTCGAGGATCCCTTCGTCCACACCATCGAGAAGGAACCCCGACATGCGCTCGGCGAAGTCGGGGACCGCCACGTTCGCGCGACCGAGGTCCTCGAGGAGCTCCGCGCGCGTCGTGCTCGAAACAGGGGTCGGCGCACCGATCGCCGCGGCCAGGTACTCGTAGGTCATTCCGGCTCCTCCTCGGAAGACGCCCATCGACACGATGATCCGGGTGCGACCGGTGGACTCGGACCTTCTGGCCCGGCGCAGCACTCCCCGCCATAATGCCCCGTTTCCCACTTCACGAAAACTCCGCCCGAGCGCCACTGCGCCTCGAGACCGAAAGAAGGCCCGATCCATGGCCCCGCAGATCGTCGAGTGCGTCCCCAACTTCTCCGAGGGACGAGACCTGGTCCGGTTGGAGAAGATCCTCGACGCGATCCGAGCCGTGTCGGGAGCCGAGCTCATCGACGTCGACGCGGGCCACGAGACGAACCGGACGGTGGTGACCATCGTCGGTGAGCCCGAGGCGGTGAAGGAGGCCGCGTTCCGTGCGATCGAGCGGGCGGCGCAGGTGATCGACATGTCGAAGCACCACGGCGCACACGCTCGGCACGGTGCGACCGATGTCTGCCCGTTCGTGCCGGTCAGCGGCGTGACGATGGAGGACTGTGCGCGGTTCGCACGCGAGCTCGGGGAACGGGTCGGCGAGGAGCTCGGCATCCCGGTCTACCTCTACGATCGCGCCGCGCTGAAGCCGGAGCGTCGCTCGCTGGCCGACGTTCGCCGCGGCGAGTACGAGGCACTCTCCGACAAGCTGTCGAAGCCGGAGTGGGCGCCGGATTTCGGTCCTGCGGAGTTCCTTCCCAAGACCGGCGTCGTCACGATCGGTGCGCGCGAGTTCCTGATCGCCTACAACATCAACCTGAACACCCGTTACAAGGAGGACGCCACCGATATCGCGTTCGATCTGCGCGACGCGGGACGGATCGCCCGCGGCAAGCCGAAGACGCACCGCGCGATGAGCGGGAAGATCCTGCGCTACGAGCCGAGCAGGCGTCGCTTTCCCTGTCCGTACGACTTCTCCGTCCACGAGAGCCTCGATGCGCTGGCGGCGCACTATCGCGAGGCGCACGATCTCGATCTTCAGGCCGAGCTCGCGTTCTTCGGCCAGAACCCGGAGAAGCTCGAGCGTGCCGAGGTGCACCAACGCGGGCTCTTCAAGGAGTGTCGAGCGGTCGGTTGGCTGATCCCCGAGTACGGGCGTGCCCAGATCTCGATCAACCTGACCGACTACAAGGTGACCTCGATGCACGACGTTCTCGAGGCGTCGCGGAGGATCGGCGCCGAGCGTGGCATCGTGGTGACCGGCTCGGAAGTGGTCGGAGTCGTCCCGTTCGCCGCGATGAAGGCGACGGGCGAGTTCTACCTCCAGGAGCAGCACTCGAGCCGGGGCGTCCCGGTCGGCGATGTCATCGAGACCGCGATCCAGTCTCTCGGTCTCCGGGACATCGGGGAGTTCGACGCGAAGAAGTCGGTGCTCGGGATGCCGACGGTCGACGGCGCGCTCGCCAACATGAAGGTGACCGAGTTCGTCGACGAGGTCTCTCGGCCTTCGGTCGCACCGGGCGGCGGGTCCATCTCCGCGCTCGCCGGCTCGCTCGCCGCGGCGCTCACCTCGATGGTCGCCAACATCACCCACGTGAAACCGAAGTTCCACGAGGTCCACGACAAGATGGAGCGCATCGCGATGCGCTGCCAAGAGCTCAAGGACGAGCTCGTTGCGGGAATCGACGCCGACACCGACGCGTTCAACGACGTCATCACGGCGATGCGAATGCCGCAAGGAACCGCGACACAGAAGAAGGCGCGGAGGGCGGCGATCCAGGAGGGCTACAAGAAGGCGACCCTCGTCCCGGTGCGGACCGCCGAGTCCTGCCTCGAGGCGCTCCGCCAGTGTCGCGCTGCGGTCGGGGACTGTCTGCGCGCCTCGATCACGGATGTCGGAGTGGGCGCGTTGATGGCGCGGAGCGCGGTCGTGGGTGCGGTGTACAACGTTCGTATCAACCTCGGGGAGATCGACGACTCGGCCTGGGTCGACGAGGTCCGCTCGAAACTCGACGCGCTGCTCGACGAGGCGGACGAGCTCGCCCATGAGGTCGACGCGTTGGTGCGCGCCGCCTTCTGAGCCCGGGCGCTAAACGAGGACGCCCGGAGTTCGTCGGTTCTCTGCCCTTCCGAGTGCGGTTCGTCGTTCATCCCCGAGATTCTCTCAGGAGCGCAGGGAAGTGGGTGAACGATGCGGGCAAGGTCGGCGATACGGACGGTGTTGATCTGGGGAGGGGCGGTGTGCTCCCTCTTCCTGTCGAGCTGCAACAATGGAGGCGGTGGGGGCGGCGGCGGAACGGCGTCGCCGACGGCTACCGCCTGTGACGGTGTCCCCCTCGTCCTCGGGACCCAGCTGTACCAGGGCTGTGCCGAAGACGAGATCGTGGTGCGTGCGGTCAATCTCGCCCCTGACTTCGAGGCGAATCGGGCCCGGTTCATCGCGACGGACGGCGGCGTCGTGATCGAGGGGCCGATCCTGGATGTCGCCCAGGTCGGTGTGGGCGCCTCGGGCTGCCCGCTGTTCGATCTGCTCGTGCTGGTCCCATCCGGTGCGCGTACCGGGGTCGTGGAGATCTGGAGCCGAAACGGCGACGGCGAGTGGGCCATCGCCGGCGTTCGGAGCTTCGAGGCCTGTCCGGAGATCCTCGGCTTCGGCATCGGCACCCTCGCGCGTCCGTGGCTCGAGAGCGACACGATCTTCGCTCTGTTGACGACCCAGCTCCAGCTCTTCGGTCACGGCATGAGTGAGCTGACCGGGGTTCGAGTCATCGGGCCCGATGGCCTCGCGCTCACGGGGGTCA
>JAGQRC010000019.1 GCA_020425835.1 Planctomycetota bacterium
GATGCTCGACGGTATCGCCGACTACATCCAAGTCTGGCCCTCGCACGGCGCCGGCAGTGCCTACGGGAAAGCGCTCGGTGCGGTCCCGTCCAGCACCATCGGCTACGAGAAGCGCTTCAACCCGGCGATCCTCGCCGCGAGCGATGAGCAGGGCTTCGTCGATTTCATCCTGACCGGGCAGCCCGAGCCGCCGCTCTACTTCGCCAACATGAAGCGGGACAACAAGGTCGGTCCGCCGGTGCTCGGCGGTGTTCCGCAGCCCCCGCGAATCGACGCCGCCCAACTGCGGGCTCTCGATGGCCGTCGAGTGGCGATCGCCGACACCCGTCCGTGGGAAGCGTTCCGGATGGGGCACGTCAGGAACTCGCTGTCGTTGCCCCTGCGGCAGACCTTCAACACCGACGCCGGCTCGCTGATCCGGGACGACGAGGACATCGTCCTGATCGTCGACCCATCACGCCTCGACGAGGCGGTCCGCGACCTGATCCGCATCGGGCTCGACCGGATTCGCGGCTGGTTCGACGCGAATGACCTCGATCAGTACGAAACCTCCGACACACCGCTGGTGACGATCGCCGAGATCACTGCGGAAGAGGCCCCGGCGATGATGGTGTCGGACCGGGTCCAGGTGCTCGATGTCCGGCGGGCGACGGAGTTCGCCGGAGGTCACATGCCCAACGCGATCAACGTCGCGCACACGCGGCTCGCGGCGCGCCTCGACGAGGTGCCGAAGGACCGTCACCTCCTCGTGAACTGTCGGACCGGTGCGCGTTCCGCCCGCGCCTGCTCCTACCTCCAGCGTCTGGGTTACGAGGTCGCGAACCTGAAGGGCGGCATCCTCGCGTGGGACCTCGTCCACGTCGGTGCCGATCGTTGAGTGGGTGGCGCGCTCGAGTCGGCGATCTCCGGAGTTGAGTCTCGGACTCTCGGCGCGAGAGCCGCTTTCGCGGTGCGCGAGAGACGGGGAAAGGCGGTTCCATGGTCTATTCGGTGATCGGAGCGCTGGTGGTCGGGCTCTCGCTCGGAGTGTTCGGCTCCGGGGGATCGATCCTGACCGTGCCCGTCCTGCTCTACCTGCTCCATCACGAGGACAAGGTCGCCATCGCGGAGTCGCTCGGCATCGTCGGGGCGATCGCGCTCCTGAGCGCGGTTCCCTACGCGAAGGCGAAGCTCGTCGAGTGGCCGACGGCGCTCCTCTTCGGCCTTCCCGGGATGGCCGGCACCTACCTCGGAGCCTGGTTGGCCAAGTTCGTGTCCGGCCCCGTTCAGTTGCTCGTCTTCGCGGCCGTGATGATCTTCGCCGCCCTCCTGATGTGGCGACGCGACCGAGGCGGTCTCGACCCGGACGAGGGCGAACGGCCTCAGCATCGTTCGGTCGTCAAGATCGGGATCGACGGGCTCCTGGTCGGCGTACTGACCGGTTTCGTCGGAGTCGGTGGTGGGTTCCTGATCGTGCCCGCGCTCGTGTTGCTCGGCGGAGTGCCGATGCGACGCGCAGTGGCGACGAGCCTGGTGATCATCGCCGCCAAGTCCGCGACCGGCTTCTGGAAGTACATCCATGTCTTGGACGAGATGCAGCTCAGCGTCGACTGGCACACGATCGGGGTCTTCGTTCTCGTCGGAGCGGCGGGGAGCCTCTTGGGACGCCGGGTCAACGCGGGGCTGAACCAGGCCGCGCTGCAGCGGGGATTCGCGTTGTTCCTCGTGCTCATGTCGATCTTCATCGTCGGCCGAGAGGGTCTCGACTTGATTCGAGAGTCCTCGGGAACCACTTCGGCCGTTGAATCGGGAGGGAAGTAGATGACGACCAGTCGGCGTTCGCTTCGAGAGTCGCTCGACGCGGCGGACTACGAAGCGATCGAGTCGGAGATTGCCAGCGACGACAGCCCGGTCGGGATCGATGCGAAGAAGACGCACGTCTTGATCCTCGGGAAGCTCGAGGCGATCGAACGGCGCCTCGACGCGCTGGAACGTCGTTCGGGGGCATCCGGGCTCGAAGCGTGGCAGCGTCCCGTGGAGAACGCGATGGCAGGGTTCACCGACGCCTTCGACGAAACGGTTCGGCGGTGCGCCGCGCGTGGCGTCGACGTCGACCAGCGGGCTCGGGCGACGCTCGATCTGGTCGAACGACTGACCGAGAGTCGCGTCACCGACGCGTTGGGGAAGATCGTCGATCGTATGGCTTCCCTGGAGCAGCTCACGGCGTTGGCCGAAGAGCTACCGAAGGTCGTCGCGGCGGCGACCGACATCGTCGACGACGAGATCCAGGCGGCGGCTGCGCGAGGGGAGGACATCGACCGTGCCCTGAGACAGGGGCTCTCGGCCATCCTGTACCTCGGTCAGCGCATCTCTCCTCATGAGGTCGAAGCGCTCGGCCAGCTGCTCCGGTCCGACGTGCTCCACGCGAAGTCGGTCGACCTGATCGGTCGCCTCGGCCGGGCGATGGTCGACGCCAACGAGAAGCCGCGAGGCTCCGTCGGTCCGTTCGCCGCCCTCGGACGGCTCGGACGCCCCGACACCAAGCGGACCATTGCGTTCCTGCTCGAGTTCGCTCAGCAGTTCGGCACCGTGCTCGAACACGATCAGCCCCAGAACCCCGGAAAGCGCGAGGACTGAGAGATGAAGGAACACTACGACGTTCTGATCTGTGGGGGCGGCACCGGGGGGCTGACCGTTGCCGCGCAACTCCTGGCGGAGGATCCCGACTTGACGCTGGCGATCATCGAGCCATCGAAGGAGCACTACTATCAGCCGCTCTGGACGTTGGTCGGCGGCGGCGTGTACGAGCGAGAAGAGTCCGTGCGGGCCGAAGGGGACTTCATCCCGTCGGGCGCCGATTGGATCCAGGATGCGGTCTCCGGCTTCGATCCCGAGCACAACGCTGTTGCGCTCTCGGACGGACGGCGGATCACCTACGACCAGCTCGTCGTCGCGCTGGGGATCCAGATCGACTGGAACTCGATCCCCGGTCTTCGCGACAGCGTCGGCAAGCCGGGAACCGGCGTCTGCAGCAACTACTCGTACGAGACCGTTGCGTCGACCTGGGAGAACATCCGCGGGTTCAAAGGAGGCAAGGCGCTGTTCACCGAACCGGTGTGTGGCGTGAAGTGTGGGGGTGCGCCGCAGAAGATCATGTATCTCGCGGAGGATCACTTCCGGAGGAGCGGGATCCGCGACCGGTGCGAGGTCCTGTTCCTGAATGGCAAGGGTTCGATCTTCAGCTCGCCGCACTACATCCCCGCTCTGACCGACGTCTGCAATCGTCGCGGGATCGAGGTTCGCTTCCAGACGAACCTCGTCGAGATCCGTCCCGGTTCGCGAGAGGCGGTGTTCCGGAACACCCAGAGCGACGACGAGACGGTGATCCACTACGAGATGCTGCACGTGACTCCTCCCATGGGGCCGCCGGATGTCATCAAGCAGAGCGCGTTGGCGGACGCAGGTGGCTGGGTCGGCGTCGACGCCCATTCGCTGAGGCACGCGAAGTTCCCGAACGTCTACTCGCTCGGCGACTGCAGCAGTCTTCCGACGTCCAAGACCGGAGCGGCGATCCGCAAGCAGGCACCGACCGTCGTCGCCAACGTGCTCGCCGCACGACGGGGAGAGGAGCCGACGGCGTCGTACGACGGCTACACCTCGTGCCCGTTGGTGACGGGGTACGGGAAGCTCATCCTCGCGGAGTTCGACTACACCAAGGAGCCGTGCGAGTCGTTCCCGTTCGATCAACGCAAGGAGCGCTACAGCATGTATGCGCTCAAGGCCTACGCGCTCCCGAGGATGTACTGGCACGGGATGCTGAAGGGGCGCATGTAGCGCTCGATCTTCCGACGGGCGTCTCCCTCCGACGGCGTCGTGGGGGGACGCCCGGCTCTGACCCCGAACTCCTGAACGACGGGAACCTCCCCATGCGATGGCTCACCACCGCGTTGTTCGCATCGACCCTCGTCGCTTGCGGGGCCGATGCCCCGAGTCCGGCCGGAGCCTGGCACGCGGTGACGGAGCTCACGCCGTCCGGAACGCTGCAGCTCACGCGGGCGGAGGCGTCGCGCGAGGCGCTCTTCGCCGCGCTGGTCGCGACACTGACCGAGGAGATCCAGGAACGGGGAGCGGCGAGCGCGATCACGGTCTGCAAGGAGCGGGCGCCACAGCTGGCCGCTCGCGTCGCGGCGGATCGCGGGGTCTCGATCGGTCGCACCTCGTGGAAGCTCCGCAACCCGGACAATCGGGGTCCGGAATGGGTCCGCGACGCGATGGTCGGACGCCCCGAGTCGCCCCTCTACTTCGAGGACGACCGGGGGCGTTTCGGGCTCCTCACGCCGATCCGACTGCAGGAGCCTTGTCTGAACTGTCACGGGTCCGAGGACCGGCTCGCACCGGGAGTCCGCGAGCGACTCGCCGAACTCTACCCCGACGACGCGGCCACCGGGTTCGCGGCGGGCGACCTGCGCGGGTGGTTCTGGGTGGAGGTGCCCGCATCGTGAGGTCGGGTCGACGCTCGACGGATCGTTCGCGAGTCGCGTCTCGTGTTCATCGACGCGGCGTCGTCGGTTCATCGGATCGGGGCTGCAGCGCGCGCAAGTAGGCGACGATCGAGTTCACGTCGTCGGCCGTGAATTCGGTGAAGCCGAACGGGCCGTCCGGTTGACGAGGCATCGGTGTCCCACGATGTCCGCGAATGATCGTCGCCTGGATCTGGCCGTCGGTCGCGATCTCGAGGAAGTCGGGATGACCGATGGCCGGGGCAGGGCCCGACTGTCCGGCGTCTCCATGGCACCCCGCGCACCGCTCTCCGTACAGCTCGCTCCCTCGCTCGGCGTCTCCGGTGATGCGCGCCCCGACCAAGGAGGCCCCGGGCCGTCGGGCGACGTTCTCGAGATAGGCGGCGACGTTGGACAGGGGCGTCGGATCGACGAACGGCAGCTCACTGCCCGCAGCATCGCGGCAGCGCTTTCGCCGATAGGACTCCATGACGAAGATCTTCCCCGCCGCTCGCTGGAAGGCCCAGTTGCCGATCGCGGGTCCGCGACCACCGCTGCCTTCCGGGCCATGGCACGAGCCGCAGTACTCCACGTAGTCGCGCTCACCGACCTCGGCGTTCCCCAATGGGACTTCGAGCGTGATGAGATCGAGGTCGGGTGCGGAGGCGTCGGCGAGCGCTCGGACGTAGCCGATCACCGAGGCGAGCTCCCCAGCGTCGAGGTCGCGGTAGCTCGGCATACCGGTCCCGGGGCGACCTTGGACGAGAGTGTCGTAGAGCAGCTGATCGGTGACGAGCGCGCGGAACGCGGGCGAGAGGTGGGACGGCGCGAGGCCTCCCTCGCTTCGCACACCGTGACAGCTCCGGCACTCGGACGCGTAGATCTGTGCACCGCGGAACGGATCGATGCTCGCCTGTTCGACGGCCTCGAAGCTGGGAGGCGTCGGTTCGAACGTGCGCAGATAACGCACGACGTCTCGGATCTCGCGAGCGCTCAGCCCGGTCGCCTCGGCGACCCACGCCGGCATGTTCCTTCCCGCGCGACCTCGCTCGATCGAGGCGACCAGGAAGTCATCGGAGACGACTCCGAGGAAGTCGACATGCGCGATCGCCGAAGCGGCGACGGCCGTCGGATCGAACCAACTTCCCTTGCCTTCGCTCCCGTGACAGATCGAGCAGAACACTTGGTAGACGTTGCGGCCGGAAGGATGGAACTCCCGACCGGTGAGAACCTCGGTGGCCAGTCGGTCGGGTGCGCGGCGCGCGAGTTCACCGTCGCTCCGCCGCAGGGAGAGCAGGTAGACGACGAGTGCATCGACCTCGTCGGCGGTGCGATGGAGGTTGGGCATGGTCGTGTCGGGGAATGTCCCCGAAGGATCGCGCAGGAACGACGCGAGCCACTCGTACGGGGAGCGGTCTCCACCTCCCGGGAATTCGTCCACGGTCCGTAGCCCGAGACGATCGAGCGGCGGACCCACATCGCCGCCGAGCCCGTAGATCGAGTGGCAGCTCCGACACCCCGCGCGGTGGAAGAGCAACTTTCCCCGCTCCAGAGTGGGCGCCCCGAAGCGAGTCTCGAGGTAGCGAGTGATGGCCCGTCGATCGCTCTCGCGGGGGACCGTGCGGTAGTCCGCGAAGCCTCGATTCACCCCGAGCGTGCGCTCGGTCTCGTGGAGTTCGGCCCACCCCTCGTCGACCCCGAGCAGACCGATCGCCGCGAGGGCCCCGCCCTCTGCTCGGGATCGCGTCGGATCATCGTGGCAGTCGTCGCAGCCGTACGCGGCATAGAGGTCGCGGCCGCGAAGGGCGAGATCGGGCTCGGCGATCGAAGTCGCCGAATGACAGGTGCCACAACCGGATTCGAAGGCTCGGCGAGGGAGGAACGGACCCCAAGGGCCATCGGCGCCGTGCGCGACATCCGCGTCGAGGCTCGACCCGTCCCCGCCATGACAGGAGGCACAGGGGAGGTCGGTCGGGTGGTGGGGGATGTATGGGTGCGGCGCGTGGAAACCGGACGCCGCGACGGTGCCGGACCCCTGCGCGAAGTCGGTCGGGCCGAGGTGGCAGACGGTACAGAACTCACCGTGACGCGAGGGGCGAGCCTCGACCGGCAGCGGTTCGAGACCCGCTTCCCGCCGGAGTTCGTTGTGTCGTGCGACGTGGTCCTGCCAGTCCTGGGCCGACGTGGCTCGAGTGAGCCCGAGGCTCGCGACGAAGAACCAACCGAGAATGATGGCGAAGTTGCGCATGGGGCCTCCCTCGGATCTCGAGACAGGGTTCGTTCGAGATCGTAGCCGAAACGGAGGCGCGTCGGGCGTGCATCTCCCATCACGATGTCACGACGAGCGTGTCTTCCTTCCCGAGCGCCTCCGGAGCCGGCTCGTCGAGGATTCGTCTCGTCTCTCGACCGAGGATCTCGCCGACGCGGACCTCCTCGTCGATGACCGCGCTCGCTCCGGTGGGACGGAGGGACTCCGTGTACTTGTGGTAGCGCGAGCGGATGACGATCGGGATGTGCTCCGACTGGATTCGGATCGACTGCGCGATGCGTTCCACGGTTCGGGGATCGGTGAGTCCGATCACGACCGTCGACGCGTGCCCCACGTGGAGGTGCTCGTGGAGCTCGGGGTGGCTGGCGTCGCCGACGTGTGCGGCGAAACCCGCCTCCTCGGCGCGAGCGGCGAGTTGCGGGTTGAGGTCGAGCACGGTGACCGGCGACCCGGTCGCTCGGATCTCCGCGCCGCAGCGCTCGCCCGCCGGGCCGTAGCCGATCAAGATCACGTGCCCGCGGTCGGCACTGTCGATCGCGTCCGGCTCGGCGTAGGTGCCGAGTCCGAGCCTTGCGAGAGGAGCGAGGAGGAGTCGAGCCAGGCGCGGCGCGAACGAGACGAGGAACGGGGTCATGAGGAGTGTCACCATCATGGTCGACACGATCACCATGAACAGCGCGTCGTCGAGGAGGGATCCTCGGGACGACTCCGCGATCAGGAACGCGAACTCGCCGACCTGGGAGAGCGCGATGCCAGTGGCCAACGCGGCGGGCGCGCGAACCCCGACCGAACGAAGTGCGATGAAGCAGACGAGCGCCTTCGTGACGACGATCAACGCGGCCACTGTGCCGGTGAGCAGCAAGTTCTCGACGATCCAGCGGGGGTCGGCGAGCATCCCGACCGAGCAGAAGAAGACGGTCACCAGCAGGGTCCGGAGCACCGAGAGGTCGGCGCGGACCTGGGTCGCCAGCGGAGACTCGCCGAGGAGCATCCCCGCGATGAAGGCCCCGACGGCCGGCGACAACCCGAGCGAGTGGGCGATGTAGATCGCGCTGAGCGCCCCGAAGACGGCGACCAGGACCGGGAGTTCACGGTTGCGCAGGGAGGACGTCGCGAGGAGCACTCGGGGCACCAGGTGATTGAAGGCGACGTAGAAGCCGACGACCATGCCGAGGAGGGCGAGCACGGTCTGCCCCAGTCCTGCGTGCTCGCTCGTCGGCGTTCCCCCGAGTTGACCGGCCATGAGCACCAGGGGCACGACCGCGAGATCCTGCAGGAGGAGGACTCCCAGCGCGAGCCGGCCGTGGGCACTGTCGATCTCCGACCTCGCCATCAGGATCCGTAGAACGCCGGCCGTGCTGCTCAATGTGAAGGCGGCGCCGATGACGAGACCGACGCTCCACGACACTCCGAGCGTCGCCGCCACGACGAGAGCCAGCGCACCGAGACTCAGGGTCACCTGGAGAACGCCACCGCCGAGAGCGCGAGGTCCGAGGCTCCGCAGTCGACGCCACGAGAACTCCAGTCCGAGTGAGAAGAGCAGCGTCGAAACGCCGATCTCCGCCAGCCCTTGGACCTCTTCGCTCGTCGAGACCACGTCGAGCGCGTGAGGGCCGAGTAGCATCCCCGCGAGCAGGTACCCCAGGAGCGAACTCTGCCGCAGCTGCTCGCACACCGCGCCGAGGAGGAAGGCGACCCCCAGCAGGACGCCGACGTCGAAGAGCGTCGGCCAGAACTCCATCTCGCACACCCCCGATTCGACTCGCGTCCCGAGCGCCCCTCGCGTCCCACGCCACTCCTTCCTATCGGCACGTTCCGGACTCGATGTGGAGTGCTCCGACGCTCTTTGCGATTCCCGAGGATTCGCCGTTTCGGTCCGTCCAGCGCACGCGCTCGCGACACGAATCGCCCGGAACACTCGCTCCGACCTCCTCGAATGCGCACGGCCAACCCGACGGCGAGTGCTCGACGAACGCAATCTTTGGACGATCGAACGCGGCCTCGGCTCGCCCGGGCGGCGGAGCTCGAGTTCGCTGACCGCCGCGAGGTCGTCTCCAACCGAGAGGTGGTTCCGTGTCCGAATCTCGTCCCGATCGTCACTGCGTGACCCTTGGGCGACGCCTTCGGCTCTTCGTCGCCACATGTGCAGTGCTCTCCGTCGTCACGACCGCCGTCGCCCAGACGACCGACGACTTCCGAGAGCTGGACAACATCCAGGGACCCTGGATCAACCTCAACCATGTTCCGATCCGCCCGATGGTCATCGAGGGGGACGGCAGCTTCTATGCGGTCAACACCCATGACAGCACGGTGGTCCACTTCACGGGGCCGACGTCGCAGCCGAGCCAGTCGTTTCGAGTGCCGTGGTCTCCGGTTTCCCTCGCGCTGTGGTCGGATCCCTCCGCGGCGACCGATCCGAAACGGATCGTCGTCGTCTGCCGCGGCAGTTATGGCCTCGCGATCCTGAAGGCGAGTTCCGGGGAGACCGTCGCGTTCATCCCGCTGCCGGCCGAGCCGGGTGACATCGCGCTGATCGGGAACGACGCGTGGGTGTCCTGCTCCGGAGCCGACCAGGTGGTCCGCGTCGACCTCACGACGGAGACCATCACCGCGAGCGTTCCGATCCAGGCGGAGCATCCTCTCTTCCTCACGGTCGATGGGAGCGACGTCCTGGTCACCCCGCAGTTCTCCGGGAACAACACGGTGGTGGACAAGACGAACCAAGCGCGCGACCGAACGGCGGACCGTCGGGGCATCCTCGACCTCGACGACAGCGCGATCGCCGTGACCTCGTTGCCCGACCATGACGTGATCCGGATCTCGGGGGGCACGATCACCCAGACGATCCGGGGTGTCGGGACGATCCTCTTCGGGCACGGGATCAACCCGGTGTCGGGGGAGCTCTGGGTGCTCAACACCGCGGCGAACAACCTCGGGAAGCTGGACTCGCACTACCCACCGGCCACTACCGACCACAATCTGCTGCAGTCCGAGCCGTCGATCCGCGGGTTCACGGTCCGCAATCGCATCAGCCGGGTCGATCTGGCGGCCGGGACGGTCGCCCCGATCGAGCTCGAGCTCGATGCGTCGTCCTCCTACGACGATGCGCGGACCATCGGGCAACCCTACGCGCTCGACTTCGTTCCGCCGGGCGAACCGGGAGCGGGGAATGCCTACGTCGTCGGACTACTGACCCCCCGAGTGGTGGTCTACGACTCCACCGGCACGTTCGTGCAGGCTCATGACATCCTGCCGGCGGGCTCGGTGCCGCGCGCGATCCACATCGACACCTCCAACGATCGGCTGTCGGTCTACTGCTGGGGCAACAACGAGATCCTGACGTTCACCCTGAGCAACCTCGCTGCGGCGCCGCTGGTGTCGAGCCTCGGGTTCGACCCGACCCCCGCCGACGTCCAGGAGGGTCGACGGATCTTCTACGACGGAAGTCACTCGGCCCACGGTGACGAGTCGTGCGCGACCTGTCACGTCGAGGGACGGATGGACCAGGTCGCCTGGGACCTCTCGAATCGACCGATCGACGACAAGGGGCCGCTGGTGACGCAGACCCTGTCGGGGATCGAGCGCATGCGCCCGTTCCACTGGCGCGGTGAGCAGATGAAGGGGCTGATCGACTTCAACGGAGCGTTCGACTCGCTCCTCGGTGGCTCGATGCTCAGCGCGTCGGACTTCGAGAAGCTGGAGAAGTTCATCTTCTCGATCCAGTCACCCGCCAACCCGACGATGGACCCGACGCGGATCATCAACAACGCCTTCTCCCCGCCGATTCCGGCCGTCGTTCCACCGGGATTCTCTGCGAACCCCGGAGACGCCGTGAACGGACAGCACTTCTGGTTCGACATTCCGACGGTCGGCACCGCGACCTGCAACGACTGTCACACCCTCCCGATCGGAACCAATGGCGACATCATCGGTGATGGGGGTGTCGACCTGCACCAGAAGCGCTCGCGCCTGATGGTGACGGGCTTCAACGCGATGTGGCGGAAGACCCAGGACCCGGTCCTGGTCACCCTGCACGAGTTCGACGCCCTGGGGAATCCGACCGGGAACCAGGTGACTCGCCGGTACCCGACGCTCGGGCACGGTTTCGCTCACTCCGGGGCGGCGGCGAACCTGATCGAGTTCACGCGGGGCGGCGGAGGCCTGACCAATCAACAGGTCGCCGACATCGCGGCATTCCTCGAGATGTTGGACACCGGAATCGCGCCGGCGGTGCACCGCGCCTACCTCTACGACCTCGCTCACCTCGCCGCTGCCAACGACATCACCGGCTACCTCCTTCCGGAGGCCGCGAAGGGCAACTGCGACGTCGTGGTGTTCGGGACGTCGACGTTCGGACAGCCGGCGACCGTCCGCTGGGTGTACGATCCGATCACCCAGATCTTCCAGTCCGAGTTCCTTCCCTTGACCCGTGACTTCTCGTTCTTCCAGACCCAGGCACAGCTCGGAACGGGCGCGAACATCTTCATGGGTGTGCCGAAGGGGATGGGCGAGCGGTTCGCGATCGACTTCGACTCGGACGGGCTCTTCAACATCACCGAGTCGCGCTCGTGGGGAACTCAGCCACTGGATCCCGATACGGACGGCGATACGTTCGAGGATGGCCACGAGGTCGACAACGGTTCGATCCCGACCAACGCCGGAAGCACGCCGAACGACACTACCGCACCCACGGTCTCCAACCTGTCGATCGAGTGGATCAATACGCGCAACGTGAAGATCAACTTCGACACCGATGAGCCGACCACCTACGCGATCGATCTCTCGACCGCGCTCCACACACTGCCGACGGTCACCGGACCGGACGCCCCGCGCCGCGCTCACGGCGTGGCGGTCAACGGACTGCTGCCGTCGACCAATCCGGATCCGCCGGGACCGACGCACAGCTACTCGGGCACCTTGACCGTGATCGATCGAGGCGGGAACTCGACCGTGGTCAACCTGACCCAGATCGATCCGCTGCCGTTCACCCGGAATGCGACCAATGACACCGTGGTGCTCTCGGATCTCGACTGGGTGCCGCCGATCGCGTTCGCGATCGGGGGGGGAGCCATCGCGGCGAACGCCACCGCGACGATCCAGACCAAGTTCCAGGTGCCGAACTCTCCGCCGGTGCAGGACGTGGTGCTCGTCGCCCGGGTCCTCGTCCTCCGGGCGGGTCAGGACATTCCGGAGGTGAGCTCCACCTTCACCTCGTCGCTGAAGTTCACCACCTTCACGCAACCCCTCGGTGGATCGGGCGTGATGGGGCCGGCCGAGTTCTACGAGGGACCCTTCCTCATGTCGACGGCGAGCAACGCCAACGGCGTGGCGAGCTTCTCGTTCGGACAGGGTGGGCTCAACTCGGGAGACAAGGTCATCCTGGTGATCGATGGTGCGTCCGGGGTTCCGGTCAACTACCCGACGGCGCCGATCGACTTCCCGGACTCGATCTCGCGATGGAGCTTGCCGGACACGCCGGCGCAGTTCCGCAGCATCGAGATCACGATTCCCTGAGCGACACGGTCGGTCGGGAGGCGGCGCGCCGGCCGCCTCCCGGTCGTTCGTTCGACGCCGTCAGAACGGGACGTCGATGTGGAGGCTGCCACCGCCGAACCGACCGGGGGAGAGCAGCGCGTTCGCCTGGAGGGTCAACGTGGCGTCGTGGCCGACGTCGAACTCCATCGGCAGCGCGACCGCGACCAGCGCGCGCCGATCTCGATCGTCCCGCCCGGGATCGCCGACGAAGTCGTCGTGGTTGCGGATGAAGTCGACGTAGAGACCGGGCCAGACGAGAACGCGCTCGTGGATCCGCCAGTCGACCCCGACGAACAGCGTCGTCTCGCGACGCTGGACCTTTCCGTCGGCCACGACGTCGCGCGGTCGACGATCGTAGTCGGAGAGCCGGAAGTAGCGACCGCCCACCCACGCGGACAGGTCGTCGTCCCAGCGATGACGGAGCTCCGCCTCGAGTCGCCAGTGGCGGCGAGACAACCGCCGATCGTCGGGATGGGCGTGATCCCGATACCGACGACTCGCCACGGTTCGTTCGCCAGCGGCGGTCGATCGAACACTCCACCGTTCGCTGACGACGCAGACACCCTCGATCCCCCCCGCGAGGCTCCGGTGGTCGAAGTCGAACCCCTCGGTCTCGAAAGTTCGCTCGAGTTGGGGGTTCCAGTTCACCCAGGTGGTCACCCTCGCCCGTTCACCGATCGCCCGAGTTCCTTCGAGGAACCAGGTCATCGGTCGCTTCCGGTACTCGTCGAGCTTCGATTTGCGATCGAACGCCGCGTCCGTGAGCACGAACGCGAGTCGGACCCGATCGCCCGAGCTGTTCCACCACTCCACCTCGGGCTGGATGTCGATGCCCTCCTTCTCGGCGATGACCTCGGAATACAAGGAAGCGGAGACGCCGCCCGTCGCGAACGTGCCCGAGAGCATTGTGCCGATCCCCACCTGGGTCCGAGAGAAGCGACTGTCGAAGTCCTCGTCGCGCAGGTAGCGGAGTCCGAAGAACAGGGGATGGTCGACGGCGATCTTCTTCGTCGCTTGTTGGAACGTGTAGAACTCGTCGTTGGATACGCTGCCCGCGAGACCGCGGAGTCCGCTCGGGTCACGGGCCCATCGGTCGTCGAGGGCCGGTCGGAACCGGAACAGGGAGCGCAGGAGGATGCTGGCGTCCGTGTAGTGGAAACCGCGTCCCGAGAGCTGGCCGCTGTCGCCGCGGAATGGGGACGGCTCGCGCGATGAGACTCCGACACCCTGCGCCGCGACGGGTTCGGGGAGCGCGAGGATCAGCAGCAGGATCGAACCTCTCGGCAGAGCGCGCACGGAACCTCCCGAGGAGTCGTGGTGAGTCTCGATCCGACGGAACACGAGTCACGAAGCGGTCGCATCGACGGGAACGCGCGATCAGATCTGGGAACGGATGCGATGAGTCGATCGCCGCCTTCGCGCCGCTTCCCGCCGAGTTGGACCTTCTCGGAACCCTGCTCGATCCCGGCACGCAAACGGCTTGGCGGTTCGGGATGGAATCGAAGTGTTGGTAGGAAGGGATTCCCGGGAAGTTCTCTTCAAGCCGGCCTCGAACTCGCTATCCTCCCGCCCTTTCTCGCACCACTTCGGATGGTTCTTCGGCCGCGGATTCCGCGGTGGCTCGTCCCGCTTCGACGGAAGACGGCGCTTCGAAGATGCAAGAGAGGGGAATCTCCATGACAGTACTGGTGGGTCGACCCGCGCCCGATTTCGGGGCCGCTGCGGTGCTCGGCAACGGGGAGATCGTCGACGGTTTCCAGCTGAGTTCGGCGATCCTGGGCAGGCCGGCGGTCGTCTTCTTCTACCCGCTCGATTTCACGTTCGTTTGTCCATCGGAGTTGATCGCGCTGGACAAGCGGTTCGGTGAGTTCACCGACCGCGGAGTCGAAGTGATCGCCGTCTCGGTGGACTCGCAGTTCACCCACAACGCCTGGCGGAACACGCCGATCGAGCAGGGCGGCATCGGACCGGTCCGGTACACGATGGTCGCCGACGTCAAGCATGAGATCTGTCGCGCCTACGACGTCGAACACGACGCTGGAGTGGCCCTGCGCGCATCGTTCCTGATCGACCGGGAGGGCATCGTCCGTCATCAGGTCGTCAACGACCTGCCGCTCGGGCGCAACGTCGACGAGCTCCTTCGGATGGTGGATGCGCTGCAGTTCCACGAGCAGTACGGTGAGGTCTGCCCGGCCGGATGGAACAAGGGGGATCGCGGCATGCAAGCGACGCCTCAGGGGGTCGCCCGCTACCTTGCCGAGGAGTCGGGGAAGCTCTGATCCCGGGGGGCGATGTCGTCGACCGTCATCGCCGGTCCGACCGACGGTGTCTCCGACGGTTCCTCCAGAACGGGTCCCGGCCGCAACGCGCCCGGGACCCGTCTCGCATCGCGGGTCCGACTTGCCGCGCATCGGAAGAGACCCTACGCTCTGCGCCGACGTCCGAGGGCCTGTGAGGCGCGGCACGAGGGGGCAACGCATGGTCCAGAGCGGGCGGCTCGAGGAATCCGATCCGGCGGAGGAGGAACTCCTGCGTTCGTCGGAGCTCGACGAGTCGCTGGAGTCCGCGCCTCTGGAGTCCGCGGGAGTCGACGCGAACCGGGACGCGGGGCACGATTTCCGTCATGAGGTCGGACTCGCGCGCTCCAAGATCGCACGAGCGCTCTTCGGCCTCTCCGGCTCCGTGCTCCTGGCGCTGGCCATCGTCGGCGCGTTCCTTCCGTTGTTGCCCACGACCCCTTTCCTCCTTCTCGCCGCCGGCTGCTACGGGCGCGCGAGCACTCGGTTCTACAACCGCTTGCTGAACGATCGCGTCTTCGGCTCCACGATTCGGGTGTGGCGGGCGCATCGCGGAGTCCCGAGGCGATCCCGACGAGTGGCCACGGTCGTCGTCCCGGTGGTGTTCGCGATCTCGATCTGGACCGTCCCAC
>JAGQRC010000001.1 GCA_020425835.1 Planctomycetota bacterium
AGCACCCCGATGAGCCCTTCCCGGTCGACGACGCCTTTCCCGATCTCGTGGAGCTCGATGACCGCTACTCGCCGACGGCGATGTTCGTTCCCATGAGCGCCGACTCTTCGCAACTCGCGGCGGTCTTCTCGGCGGCGGAAGGGCACGACTTCGTCCTCGAGGGTCCGCCCGGCACCGGGAAGTCGCAGACCATCACCAACCTGATCGCGCACGCGCTCGCGATCGGGAAGCGCGTCCTCTTCGTCTCGGAGAAGACCGCGGCGCTGGAGGTCGTCCAGCGGCGACTCGAGCGGGTCGGCCTCGGCCGCTTCTGTCTGGAGATCCACTCCAACCGAGCGCGGAAGAGCGATGTGATCGCTCAGCTCGGTCGCGCGCTCGAGGTGGTCGAGGTCCGCTCGTCCGATGGCTGGGAGCGGGAGGCGAAGCGGTTCGAGGAGCTTCGCGCGTCGCTGAACGACTTCGTGCGTGCGCTCCATCGCGAGTACCCCTGTGGGATGACCGCGTACCGAGCGACGTCGCGACTGATCGGACTGCGGGACATCGTCGCCGGCGAGGTCGACGCGACCCGGCTCGGCGATCCCGCCGCGGTCTCTCGGGATCGGTGGGAAGCGCTGAACGATCAGATCGAGAAGGCGAGGACCGCGGGGGCGGCGTGCGCCGAGGTGCATGACCATCCCTGGGCGGCGGCGCGCTGCGAGGAGTGGTCGCCGGCACTCGGTCGAGAAGTCGAGACGCTCATCGAGGAGTTGCTGCGCGAGGAGACGACCCTTCGACCGGCCGCCGTCGCGTGGGCGCACCGGCTCGGCTTGCCCGAACAGGGTTGGAGCGCAGAGGCGCTCGAGCTCCTCGGCGAGCTCGGTCGTTCGTTCCGTGAGGCGCCGCTGATCGCCGCCGGATCCCTGACCTCGCCCGATTGGCCGACGACGCTCGGTCACATCGAGACGTGGCTCGACCACGGGGCGAAGCGGGACCGACTCGCCGAAGCGATGGAGGGGAGGTACGACGCGCGAGCGATCGAGCTCGACGTCGACGGACTCTCGTCCCAGTGGCGGACCGCTCGAGCGAGCTTCTTCCTGTTGCGGTGGTGGCGCGGTCGCGCAGTGAGGAAGGCGCTGCGCGAGGTGGCGAAGAGCGGCCGCGCTCCGTCGACCGAGTCGGTGTCCGGAGATCTCGCCGCACTGACCGAGTGGCGTGACGAAACCCGCGCCGTCGCCTCGTTCGGCGAAGCGGCAGAGGCGGTGTTCGGAGCGAGTTGGAGGGACGGCGCGCCCGATTGGACGGCGCTGCGCCGCGCGGCGGACTGGGTGACCGAACTGCGCGGGCTCGCGGCGCGCATCGCCGAGGTGAGCGACCGCGACCAGCGGGCCACGAGTGATGCCCACTCGCACGGGACCGAAGAGCCGACCGCGGCCGATCGCGAGGATGATGCGCTGCAACGCGCGCGAGAGCTGCGCAGTCGTTGGACGCGCTTGGTCACCGAGGGGCGGGAGCTCCTCGGTCCGGAGGGGACGGTCACTCGCGAGATCGCCGCCTATCGCGACGCGTTCCATGATTTCTGCCAGGCCCAGCGCGCCGCGAACGAGCGGCTCGATCTCGTCGAAACCCGTGCGTGGGGAGAGAGCTTCGAGCCAGGTCGACTCGACACCATCCGATCCCGCGCCGAGGAGTGGCGCCGGACGTTGCCCGAGCTTCGTCAGTGGTGTGCATGGCGACGCGCCCGGACCGGAGCGGCCGAGCTCGGCCTCGAGCCGATCGTCGCGGCGTACGAGAAGGGACGCGTGACGAGTGAGACGCTGAGCGACTTCTTCCAGCGGTCGCTCCTCGGCTGGTGGTTGGACGGGATCGTCGAGCACGACTCCGCGCTGCGGCAGTTCTTCAGTCCCGAGCGCGAGCGGTGCATTCGACAGTTCGGCGAGGTCGACCAACGGTTCCTCGAGCTGACGCGCGAGGTCGTCGCCTCACGGCTCGCCGCGCGGATCCCCGACATCCAGCGGGCGCGCGATGTCAGCGGCTCGGAAGTGGCGATCGTGCAGCGGGAGCTCCAGAAGAAGCGGCGTCACTTGCCGATCCGAACCCTGTTGGCGAAGACGTCCAACGTCCTGCCGCTCTTGAAACCCTGTTTCTTGATGAGTCCGCTCTCCGTCGCGCAGTATCTCGATCCCGACTTCCCCCGATTCGATCTGGTCGTCTTCGACGAAGCCTCGCAGATCCCGGTCTGGGACGCGGTCGGGGCGATCGCGCGCGGCGAGCGCGTGGTCATCGTCGGGGACCCGAAGCAGCTGCCGCCGACGAACTTCTTCAGCCGCGAAGAGGACGCGGAGATGGTCGAGGAGGAGTGGGGTGAGGACCTCGAGAGCATTCTCGATGACTGCATGGGAGCGGGGCTCGCGACTCGTCGACTCGAGTGGCACTACCGCAGCCGCCACGAGAGTCTCATCGCCTTCTCGAACTACCACTACTACGAGAACCGTCTCAGCACCTTTCCGGCACCGTCGACGCCGTCGTGCCGGGACGCGGTCGGCGTGTCGCTCCGATTCATCGAGAACGCGGTCTACGAGAAGGGCCGCACCCGGACCAATCCGGTCGAAGCCGAGGCGGTGGTCGCGGAGCTGGTGCGACGACTGAGCGATCCCGCATTCGTCGATCGCTCTTTCGGGATCGTCACCTTCAGCCAAGCGCAGCAGGGACGCATCGAGGATCTGCTCGAGGAGGCGCGACGCGCGAACCCGGAGATCGAGCCGTGGTTCTCCTCCGATCGGGAGGAGCCGGTGTTCGTCAAGAACTTGGAGAACGTCCAGGGCGACGAGCGCGACGTCATCTTCTTCTCCGTCTGCTACGGACCGGACGAACAGGGGCGCGTCTCGATGAACTTCGGACCGCTCAACCGACAGGGCGGGGAGCGACGGTTGAACGTGGCGATCACCCGCGCGCGTCGCGAGGTCGTGGTCTTCTCGACGATCCGCGCCGAGGCGATCGACCTCGTGCGCACGCGCGCGCGCGGTGTACAGGACCTGAAGACCTTCCTCGACTACGCGGAGCGCGGATACGCCGCGCTCGGGGCGGCGATCGAGCTCGACGCCGAAGTGCGTCGCGACGCCGCGTTCGAGGAGGCGGTCGCCGCCGCACTCACCGCGCGGGGCTGGGAGGTCCATCGTCACGTCGGTGCGTCGGGCTACCGCATCGATCTCGCGGTCGTCGATCCGCGCGACCGCGGTCGATACCTCCTGGGGATCGAGTGCGACGGCGCGATCTACGGGCGCGCGAAGACGGCGCGAGACCGCGACTGTCTGCGCCCCTCGGTGCTCGGGGGACTCGGCTGGCATCTGCATCGGCTCTGGGCACTCGACTGGTGGAACGACGCCGGCTCGCAGATCGAAGCGCTGGTCGGGGTGCTCGATATCCGCATGTGCCAACCGGTCGGAGCGACCCCGCTGCCGACGACGGCGACCGCTCCGGCGAAGATCGACGAGGTGCACGAGTCGGAGAGCGAGTACCGCGGCGGAGCCCGCGCGCGGAGCGAAGTCGAGAGTTACGTGCTCTACGCGCCGAAGTCGATCCACGAATCCGACGAGTTCTATCGCTCGGAGGCGTCGGCGACGATCAGCGAGGAGATCGCGCGCGCAGTCGATGCCGAGGGGCCCATCGTCGAGGACCTCTTGATCCGCCGGATAGCCAGCACGTGGGGCTTCGAGCGGTCGAGCCCGAAGATCCGTCGACACATTCTCGCGCTGATCCCGACGGATCGCGTCACCACCGTGCGCGATGGCGAGAGCGTCTACTACTGGCCGAGCACCATCGACCGCCACGCCTACGATCGATTCCGCGGCGCCGCGAAGGACGGCACCGTGCCGCGCAAGTCATCGGAGATCGCCCCCGAAGAGCTCGCCGCCGCCGCGCGGCACATCCTCGCGATCCACGTCTCGCTCCCGCTCGACGAGCTCTGCCGCGAAGCCGCGCACCTCCTCGGCTACGCGCGAGTCACCAGCGGCATCGTCGACGACGTCCGCGTCGGCGTGGACCGCCTGGTCGCGACCGACGAGGCGAAGCGGGACGGCGACCGCGTCGTCCTGGCAGCACCGTGACAGACTCGTTCCAAGTGCCGGTGCGAGCGAGGCTTGGCGAGCCGGTCCCTCGCTCGGGCCCCGTCGCTCGGCTGCCCCGCTCCCCGAGACGGCCGGGGCGGCGGGGGGCGCGCCCGGCGGCGTGAGGCCCGGCGAGCCGACGGTTGGGTTCGATCGCAGAAGCCCAAGCCAGGACGGGAGATCGGTCGCGTCTGTCACGGGCGCCCGGTTGATCCGCAACTGTCGGTGGCGACAATCCACTGCCCCGTGCGACCGGACCGGGATCTCTCTCGAGACGGACGACGGAGCGAAGGCCGAACGGAGTAGTGGAATGCGACTCCCCGCGATCCAGGGCATGATCGAACGCCGCCTCCTCGTGAACTTCCGCGTCCGACCGGACGTGATCGCTCGTCACCTTCCGCCCCCGTTTCGTCCGCAGGTCGTTCACGGCTGGGCCATCGGCGGGATCTGCTTGATCCGACTTGCCGACGTTCGGCCGCGGGCGCTCCCGCGTTGTCTCGGCTTCTCGTCGGAGAACGCCGCGCATCGGATCGCCGTCGAGTGGCCGAGTGAGCAGGGCTGGAGTCGCGGCGTCTTCATTCCGCGGCGCGATACGTCGTCGCAGCTGAACGTCTGCCTCGGCGGACGGCTGTTTCCGGGAGAGCATCACCGGGCGACCTTCGAAGTCGATGAGGCCGACGACCGCTATCGTGTTCGACTGACGAGCCACGACCGAGCGACGCGCGTCTCCGTGGATGCGTCGGTCGCCCGAGAGTTCGGTGCCACTTCGATCTTCTCCACACTCGAGGAGGCGTCCGCGTTCTTCGAGCAGGGTTCCCTGGGCTACTCCGTGACCGGACGCCCCGGTGTCTTCGAGGGGCTGGAGCTCCACACCCTCGACTGGCGGGTCGAGCCGCTCGACGTTCACGACGTGGGCTCGAGCTTCTTTCTCGACGACGCTCTCTTCCCCGAGGGCAGCACGGAGTTCGACTGCGCGCTCCTGATGCGCGACATCCCGCACGAGTGGCACTCCCGCCAAGAACTCTGTTGCGTGGCGTGAGGTCCGGTGTGGAGGAGACCCGACCGCGACGCCGACGTCTGAGATTCGTGCTGCTGATCCTCTTGGTCGGGTTCGTCGCGATTCTGGCCGTCGGGTGGGAGCCCATCGCGCTGGTCGTGCTGGCTCGGCCGGCGACGCTGACCGAGGCGCAGGACGTGGTCGAGGGAACCTCGGGCCGACGTCACCTGAAGATCCAGGGCCGGGTACTGCGTTGGCGTGACGAGCTGAAGCCCGTCGGGAGTTGGACGATCTACTTCGGCGAGTCCGACGTCGTCGCTGAAGTCGTCGAGTTCTCGTGGGGTTCCCAGATGCTTCGGGCGACGGAGTGGTCTCCGACCGGTGCGGTTCTCGCGCAGTTCGATCAAACGTCGGACCCGATTGCGCAGCGAACCGAGGCTCCGTGGTGGGGCGACGCGCAGCCCCAGGATCGGTCGACACTGGACGCCCGAAGGAGCTCGTTGAGCTTCGGGATTCTCGAAGGTCAGGACCTCCGGGGAGTGGACTTCTCCGGGTCAGTTCTGCTGGCGGTCCGGTGGAGCGGTGCGGATCTCACCGGCGCGAGCTTCGCTTCATGCTTGAACGGCGGGCCGGATTTCGAACGGGCGATACTGACCGAAGCGGACTTCAGCCACAGCAAGCTGATCGGAGCCGATCTCTCCCACGCCGTCGCCCATCGCGCTCGTTTCGCAGGAACGGCCCTCCCTCGGGCGCGGCTGACCGGCGCATCCCTCGTCGAATCCGACTGGACCGATGCGGTGCTGTTCCTCGCCGATCTCTCCAACGCCGATCTGACCGGAGCCACCGGTCTCGAGATCGAGCAGCTTCTCCAAGCAGGAAACTGGAGCCTCGATGACGAATCGCGGCGTACCGTCTTCCCGCCGGCGATCGAGGCGGAGCTTCGGCGGAGAGGCCTGACCGACCATTTCGTTCCGGACGGCGATTGGGAAGAACGTGGGTGGGTCCGTCGATTCGAGGACGTCGATTTCTCCGACTTCGGCTTTACCTACCAGGACTGGACGTACACCCACTTCGTGCGCACCGATCTCTCCGGTGCGAGATTCGAAGGCGTCGATCTCCGAGACTCGGCCTTCATCGACACCGACCTCTCGACGACGAGCTTCGTCGATGCCGATCTGGACTATGCCGATCTGTCACAGGCACGCGGGCTGACAGTCGATCAGTTCGTGAAAGCTCGCGCGTGGGACCTGACATCATCGTACGGGACCAAAGTTCCCGAGAAGCTCCGTGCAGAGCTCGAGCGACGTGGTTTGCAGAAGAAGGGACAGTGATCAGCGATCGCCGCTCTGGTCGGTCCCCAGCCCCACGTGGAAGCTCATCCCGTGCTGCTCGAATCCGAGCGATCGGTAGAAGGCATGCGCGCGCTCACGGGCGAGGTTGCTCGAGAGGCAAAGCTTGTAGCACCCGTGTCGGCGGGCGGTTTCCATGGCATGGTGCATCATGACTCGTCCTATGCCCTGGCCGCGATGCGCTTCTGCGACCGACACGTCCTCGACGATCGCCGACGGTGTGCCGCTGTGAGCGAGGTTGTCCATGATCAGCAGAGCGTGGGTTCCGACGATCGTGCCATCGAGCTCCGCGACGTAGAGGTCGTAGCACGGATAGGTGGACATGCGCTCGAAGATCCGGCGCGCAGCGTCGAGGTCCAGGACTCGGGGATTGCCCATTTCACCGTAGAGACGGAGGACGGAGGGCAGATCTCTCTCGGTCGCCTTGCGGATCTCGAGGTCCATCACTTCTTCCCTTCCGAAGCACGGTCCAGGTGTAGGCACGGCCCGACTTCCGAAGAGCGGTGACTCGAACCGAGCGCTCTCGGCGCTCCTCGATGGCCCCCGCGACTTCCGGCACGACGTCCTGGTTTCCGAGCCGAGTGTGGAAGAGGTGGTCCAGTGTCGCAACCTCCTGGATGACCGGGCGCCACGATCGGAGCTCCTCCTCCGACGTGGGGCGAGCGATCCACTTCTTCTCCCATCGTCGGCGTCCGTCGCCGTGCCCGATTCGGGGGGCTACTCCCAATCCAGGAGCTTCCAGGTGCGACCGACACGCGTGAGCTCGAGGTGGATCTCGTAGCCCTGCCCCGCCTTCGTCGCTTCAGCGGACAGGTATCGGCGGCTGTCGCCGAACGAGCTGACCCGGACACGCCAACGGAGCTTGCCGCTCTTCAGATCGGCGACCAGCCTCTCGAGAGACGTCGGGCAGATCGACGGAGGACCGGATCCACAGGTCCCGCAGGTTGGGTACATCGGCGATCTCGCCGGACGCGTCGACGAGGAGCTCGGGGCGGATTCGTTCGTGGAGATGTTCGAAGAGTGTTTCGTCGCGGATGGCGCCGAGCTTGGCGTGGCGCCGAGCCATCTTGGGGCCCAGAACGATGGACGCTGCGCCCTGCTCCCGTGGACGAGCGGAGAGACTGTACTCGTAGGTGATGGCGCCGTCGCCGAGGCCCGTGATCTCGGTCACCTCGGCGCGCGCCGGCAGTGACCAGCGCGGGACCAGCGTCTCGGGATCGGCGGCCGCAGCGGAAAGGAATACGGCCAGGAGGAAGTGCGGCGACATCGGGCCTCCATGCTTCGAGGAGGCCCGCACTGTCTCCCGGGCGGACGGCTCCGAGTCGATCCCCTCTCGACTCCGCGGGCTCGCCGTGCACCACCTCGGTGAGCGACGAAGTCGCTGAAGCGCCTGTGTACCGGACCTCGTCGACGGCAGTTCATCGTTCGTCACCGGACCCTCTCCCGGTCCCGAGGAGGACTCGTGAACCGACTACCGCTTCTCATCGTCGCGATCCAGCTCACAGCGACCTTCCGGGTCCCGTCGCTCTGTCGAGCGGGCGGCTACACGATCGTCGACACAGGACAGGTGCGTTGCTTCGACGATCACCGAGAGATCTCACCGCCGAAACCGGGTGACCGGTTCTTCGGCCAGGACGCTCAGTACGCGGGGAACGCTCCGAGCTACGAGGTCCACGAGGACGGCACGGTCACCGATCGCGTGACCGGTCTCATGTGGCAGCGCGATCCCGGTGAGAAGATGACGCTGAAGGCGGCGCGCGTGGGTGCGAAGAGCTGCCGACTTGGGGGGTACGATGACTGGCGACTCCCGACGATCAAGGAGCTCTACTCGTTGATCCGCTTCGATGGCGAGGATGTCGATCCGCGCGCTCGGAGCGCTGGACGCCATCCGTTCATCGACACGGAGGCGTTCGTCTTCCGATACGGCGACACCTCGAAGGGCGAGCGCGTCATCGACTCGCAGATGGCGACGTCGACCCTCTACACCAGCACGACCATGGGTGGCAACGAGACGATGTTCGGTGTGAACTTCGCGGACGGACGGATCAAGGGCTACCCGGCCGAGCGGGGTCGTCGCGGCCCTGCGGAGTACTACGTCCACTTCGTGCGTGGCAATCCGGAGTACGGGAAGAACGACTTCGCGGACAACGGCGATGGGACCATCACGGATCACGCCACCGGCTTGATCTGGGCGCAGGTCGACAGCGGCCACCTGAAGGCGGGGAAGCAGGAGGACGGGAGGCTCGACTGGGAGGAGGCGCTGCGTTGGGCGGAGGACCTCGAGTACGCGGGGCACTCCGACTGGCGACTGCCGAACGCCAAGGAACTCCAGAGCATCGTCGACTACACGCGATCCCCCGACGCCACGAACTCCCCGGCCATCGATCCGCTCTTCCAATCGACGCCCATCGAGAGCGGCAGCGGGCAGACCGATTACGGTCACTACTGGTCGAGCACCACGCACCAGCGTCAGGGTCGGGGTCGTGGTGAGTCCGCGGTCTACATCGCATTCGGTCGCGCCCTCGGCTGGATGCCAACGCGACATGGCGACCGCGAACTCCAGGATGTCCACGGGGCGGGCTCGCAGCGCAGCGACCCCAAGGCGGGGGATCCGGCGAACTTCCCCCACGGACGGGGCCCGCAGGGCGACGTGATCGGCATCCGGAACTTCGTCCGCGTCGTCCGTGACAGACACGTACCAAGTCCCTAATCGAGTGAGGTTTGGCGAGGCCGTCTCCCGCTGCCGCCGATCCGCCGGCCCGGAGGCAGCCCGCCGCCGAGGGGGCGCCGGGGCGGGCCGCGCGTCGCGGCTTCGCGGCGAGGATGCGGCGGGCGGGTCCGATCGCAGAAGTGCTTATGAATATTGAGGATCGAACGCTTCTGTCACGGACCGAGGGAGCGCCCGAGCCACTCGAGCCAGTCCAGCACCGGTTGGGGCATCGCCGTGCCGCCGGTCCACTGCTCGCCCACTTCGCGGATGTGCTCGGCGTGGTCGTGGAGCCAGGTGCGGGAGCGTCCCCGCGCGATCGCGTCCGGGTGCGCCTCAGCCCACTCGCGCACGCGATCCTCGAACCAGGTTCGGTCCTCGGGGTGGGAGAGGTATCCCGTGCCGAGGTCGACCACATCCACGGAGTCCGGCACGGGCTTCGGCACGCGGATCTCGCCGGTGCCGTAGCGATGATCGTCATCGCTGAACCGGTAGTTGGCGAGCTCGTCCACCGGGTCATCGGGCCCGTGGGGCTTCCGGCAGCCGACGACTTCGTAGAGCTTGCGGTTGATCATCCGCGGCTGGTCGGTCCCCCAGTTGAACGTCGCGAGCTCCTGCCAGGTGATGCCGAATTCGGCGGCGATCGATCCGAGGGTGTCGCCACTCTTCACCGGACGGGACTCCGCTTCGCGATCGGCGAGCGGAACCGTTCCCGTGCTCTCGCCGGCCCACGCCTTGGCCATGGCGAGCCCGATCTCCGACACCACCGCGATGCCCAACTCCGCGGCCAGCTCGTGGAAGTGATGGTCGCGATCGTCCTTCGCGATCTGGGTGTGGGTGGGATTGGTGCCGCCCGGATCGGACGCGGTCTGAGCGTCGTCGATCTGCTGCGCGATCGACCTCAGCATCAGTCCGAGGACGAACTTCAGCCAACGCTTGATCTGTCCCACGGACTCGTGGATCACGCGGAAGAACCACTGGTGATCACGCTTGACCTCTTCGATGTTGTCGAGCACCCACTCGTACTGTCGGGCGAGGTTGGGGACCTTGTCCTTCATCAGGATGAGCAGGATCTTCTGGCCGCGACTGCGCTCGATCGCGAACGGGTCGGTTTCTTGGAGGATCTCGCCGAGCTTGAGGATGATCGTCGCCGCTGTATCGAGCCCGCCGAACGAACCCGTGGTCAGGACTGCTCGGCCCGACGCTGGCACCGGAACCCACGGGTCGACCTCGGTGAAGCCGACCTTCCGCAGCGCGAGTTCGACGAAGTTCGAGTGGCTGAAGTAGTCCTCGATCACGTGGAGCGCGTTCCCGAAGTGGAGCATGCCCTCGGGACTCTTGCCGGCGCGCTTCGCCGCGGCGAGCTCGGACCGCACGTAGTCGCGGGAGGCCTGAATGAAGTTCTTCACGCCTTGGGCGTCGACTTCGAGCTCCTCGGGTCGCACCGCTCCGCGGAACTTCGGGTGGATCCGCGTCGCGTCCTCGTAGCCGTCGGGGTTGTCGATGTGCTCCAGGGGAAGGTAGACACCGAGCTTGTCCGGGGTGACGCGGAAGTCGGAGTGGTCGCCGAAGCCGTCGTCCGACCGGGCGAGCAGATCGACGATGTCGGTCAACGTCTCGATCTTCAGCCCGATCGGATTGTTCTCCTCGTGATGGACGAGCTTCGGGTCCAGGAGTTGGGAGTAGTCGCGGAGCCAGTTCCCGAAGTAGATCCGATGCACTTCCCCCTCGGTGAACTTCAGATGTTCCGGCAGTGAAGCGAAGGCCGCCTTCTCGATCGAGAGGTGGGTGAAGCAGTGTCCGTCCGCCGACTCAACCGGCACCTTCGGCTCACCCGCTCCGAAGTGCTCGCGACCTTCGCTCTGGTCGTCGGAGCGAACCGCCGCTTCGTCGGCATAGCGTTGGACCGCCTCGTTCAGCTCGGCGTAGTTGGCGACGAGCGGATCCTCACTACTCCCTCGGCGCACGACGGCGAACTGCGTCTCCGCGGAGCGATCGACATCGAGGAGGATCGCGGCGTGTGCGAAGGCGGCACCTTCGTCGAGCTCGGCATCTCCGGCGAACAAGGAGCCGTCTTCGAGCGCCTCACCCGGCTTCACTGGCGAGTACTCGTAGCGCAGCAGCACATCGACGTGATGTCCGAACTCCTCGACCAGGGCGACCAGTAGTCGAAACCTCGCTTGTTCCGCGTCGACCGATCCGTCCTCGTCGAGCGCTTGGTCGAGGAGCTCGTCGGCGATCTCGATCACTCGTGCGTCCCGGTTGTACGCGGCCTCGTAGCCTCCGAGATCGCCCTGGCCGACCAGCTCGATCGGGGGCTGCGGCAGACTCCCCTCGAGCAGCGCATTGCGGAGACCGATCGTCGCGTCCCGTGGAAGGTCGGCGCCGAAGATCGTGACGATCCACGCCCAGAAGTCATGCTCCGACAGGTGACCCGCCAGGCCGGTCAGCTGGTCGAACGCGAAGGTGCTGAGAAGCTCCCGCGGTCGTTGTGCGATGAAGCGGTGGCGTTGGCTCGTCTTGACCGATTTCGACTGCGATTCCGATTCGTTCACGATAGTCCGGCTCGGCAAGAGGGATGAAGGAGAGGGTGTGCGACGCGGTTGTGCGTGACCACGACTCGACCTCGGACGGCGAAGGGCCGCCTCGAGAGCGGAGTCCGGAGGAAGGCGCCCAGGCGGTCGAGCTGCGGCGGGAATCCTCGGCCCGCCGAGGTCCGTGACAGACTCGTTCGAAGTGATTGGCGGGGGGTTGCTTGACGAGTTGTCCGCCGGTCGGAGCGGGGGACGGTCGCGACCCCGCGTCCTCGGCGCGTGCGTGGCGTGCCCCGGCGCGGGCTCCGCCCGGGTTCGATTTCGGAAACCCTTTGCGCAAGGGGAGTTCGACCGTGTCTGTCACGGTCCGCGTCGCTCAGCGCAGCAACGAGAAGAGCTTCGCGGCGATCTTCGCGGCGGTGAACTCGGTGACCTGTTGACCCTCGATCGGGGCGACCTCGACGATGTCCGCGCCGGCGATCTTCCGCTCCTGCGTCAGGCGACGGAGGAGCTGGAGGAGTTGGCGATACGAGAGCCCGCCGGGCTCCGGGGTGCCGGTGCCGGGCGCGTAGGCGGGGTCGAGTCCATCGATGTCGATCGAGAGGTAGATCGTCTCGGGCAGCGCATCGATGACGCGGGTGATCCAGTCGGGATCGTCGGGGATCTCGTGCGCGAAGATGACGGCGTAGTCGCGCTCGTCGACGATCTGCGCCTCCTCCGCGGACACGCTGCGGATGCCGCACCACGCCATCGGCGCGCCCAACTCGTCGACGATGCGCCGCGCGACCGACGCGTGACTGTACGGCGTGCCCTCGTACTCGGCGCGCAGGTCGAGGTGGGCGTCGATGAACAGGACCCCGCAGTCCGGGAACACCTCGCGGACGGCGCGGACGCAGGAGTAGGTGATGCTGTGCTCGCCGCCGAGCGAGAGCGGGAACTGGCCGCGATCGACGGTCTGCCGGACGCACTCCTCGATCACGCGCAGGGCGGTCGCGGGATCTTCGGGGAGTTCCGGGGTCTCATCCGTGTAGACCGCACCCGGCTCCCAGTACGGCATCCAGTCCTCCTCGCAGAAGAACTCGAGCTCGTAGGAGGCCTCGAGGATGGCATCGGGACCGTAGCCCGTGCCTTCGCCATAGCTCACCGTCGCCTCGAGCGGAAAGGGGTGCACGACGAACGTCGCCGTCTCGCGATCCCCGAGACCGGCCTCATCTCCTCCGAACACCAGCGGTTCTTCGTCGACATGTTCTTCGGCCATCATTCCGCTCCCAACTTCTGAACGAGCCAAGCTCCCAGCCAGACCGCGCCGAGTCCGAGGGCGATGTTCGCGCCCAGATGCGACAACGCGCGGCCCAACTCTTCCCGTCGAGCCAGCACCACGAAGTCCTGGCCGAAGGTCGAGAACGTGGTGAATCCCCCGAGCACGCCGACGACCAGGAACAACCGCCACGACTCGGAGAACGAGTCGCGGTGCGCGATCCACGCGGCCAGCGCGCCGATCGCCAAGCAACCCACCGTGTTGACGGTGAGCGTGCCCATCGGGACCCACGCTCTCGGGCACCAGCGATCCGCCGCGAGGTAGACCGCGTAGCGCCCCAACGATCCGAACGCGCCACCGAGCGCAACCCAGAGGAGACTCCACGGTTTCATGGTGGACCGGGTTAGCGCAGTCGCGCGCCGGGCACAAGGGGAAGTGAGGCCCTCCCCACCGAACCTCCTCTTCCGCAAACGGGTTGCAACGTCGACGCTGGCGCGGGAGGATCGAGGTCCCTCCACGGTCCTTTCCGAGACGACGCCATGATCTCCACCGGCTCGATCGCCCACCGCGCGATCTCCATCCGCTGGTCGCTGCTGCGATGCGCGCTCCTTCTCCCCACGATCTCTGGCGTCCACGCGGCCGAGCCGGTCGTCGGAGACTCGTTCCTCGTCGGCGGTCAATGGTTCCAGTTCCTCGGCCGCGAGGATGGGTGCGATCGCTGGCTGTATCCGCACCCCGACGGCGTTCACGAGGTCTTCGAAGTCGATGGGCACGATCGTGATCGGTGGCATGGGCTTCTCGGGAGCGAGTTCGACGCGTCGAGCGGTCGATTCCCGGAACGCTTCAGCGCGGTCGAGTGCCTCAATGCGTTCCTCGACACCGATCTCCCTCGTGCGGAGCGTGCCCGTGCTGCTCGATACCTCCGGCTGTACGAACGGGTCCGCGGAGTCGAGGAGGAGCTGCCGTACTACCTCCGGCCCTCCCGGGAACGTTGGACGAAGTGGGCCGATCGGGACGATCGCGCGTGGATCGACGCGCGAGTCGCGGAGCAGACGCGATGGATCCACCGCGTCGAAATGCCAGGGACCCGCGTGCTCTCGGTGCCCGAATCGCTCGTCGACAGCGACGACTTCTATCGAGCGCTCATCGCCGACGGCTATCTCGACTTCGCGGTCGTCGGTGGCAACTCGCGCGATGAGGAGACCGGCAAGGTCTACTCGTGGCTCGGGGTCGAAGGACTCCGCGAGGAGCTCGAAGGCATCGGCTTCGAGACCCAGCCGATGTGGCCGGAGTGTGAGGGAACGATCACCGAGAAGACGGTCCGCCTGCTCGGCCAGCCGGTGCGCGTGCGCGTGATCGGATCCGGCGGAAGCCATCGCGAGCCTCGGATCCGGCGCGCAGTCGCGACGTTCGTCGAGGGGCTCGCGCATGCGGATGTCGTGATCTACGAGGGGCACTCCAATCATCGTTCTGGCGAGTACTTCCTCTCGGAGTCGAAGAGCTCGTTCTCGAAGTTCCAGATCGGTCTCGACGATCAGCGGGACCTGCGCCGGAAGTGTCACGGGCTGCGGACCCAGCGCTATCAGATCGTCGCGCTCCAGAGCTGCTACAGCTTCGAGAAGTACTGCCAACCCATCGGGCGCTTCTGCGATGAGGAGCTCCGCGATCGTGTCGGGCGCACGGGCTACGTCGGCACCGCGGACATCGCCTACTTCCCCGAGTTCGTGCCGCGCTACCGATCGTTCGTCCTCGGGCTGGTCGAAGGCCGGGGCCCGCGCGAGTTGGCCGAGACCATCAACGCGCTGCGACCGGTGTCGAGGCCGGCGCCGATCGTGATGCGAGGTCTTCTCCAGCCGCGGTACGTGTTCATCGTTCCCGCAGGGGTCGAGATCCTGCGATGGGAGGAGACCGGTCCCGAACGCGGTTTCCTGGTGATCGGACAGGGCTCCGACGACGTCGAGTACTACGGGACCGACGTGTTCCCGCAGAACCGGAGCGGCGAGATCGTCCAGGTCGCTCCCGGTGAGCGCGGTGTCTTCGGTCTCGACCGCGACGGGCGGGTGCTCTACGTCGGTCGAGAGACCGCCGGAGTTGCGGTGGAGCTCGCGGCCACTCGGGAGTCCGGTCATCGAATCCGCTTCATCGCCACCGCGCAGCGGCGCGCGCGGCAGGAGCGGTTGTTCGTCATCACCACGGACGGAGAACTCCTCTACGTCACGAAGAGCGGTGCGCGGCTGTTGCGCTTTCGCGAGGAGCTCCCGGCACCCGCGGTTCGAGTCGGCAACGACCCTGACGATGACCTCATCGTGGAGACTGCGGACGGTCGGTTCTGGATCCGCACCGCATCCGGCTGGGACCCGACCGAGCCGCGCCCGCTCCCCGGGGTGACGCCGAGCCTCATCGCGATCGATCGCCCGGGTGCGCTCTGGATGCGACCGCGTCCCTTCTGACCGACGTTTCGCAAACGACGGTCGGATCGAGGTCTGGGTGGCCGTCCGACCGATCAGTGGGCCCCATCGGTACAATCGGAGCCATCCCAGGAGACCGTTGGGGCACTCCAGCCGCTGAGAGCCGTTCTCGGCGGACACCTATTCCGGTATTCCGGCGCGGAGCTTCCGAGGGCCGATCTCCAGGGACGGGCTCAGCGATTCCTCAATCGGAGGACGGCCGCGATGGTCTGTCGGGATGCATCGTCGATGGGTTGGGGGTCTTCGGTTCGGAGGCTCGCCCGTCCTGCGCTACGGATCGTCATCGCGTCGATCGTGCTCGGTGGCACGTCGGTCGAGGCCCAGGTCTCGACCTTCGTCCGGGGCGACTGCAACCTCGACGCGATCGTCGGGATCGGGGATGCGATCGCTGCGCTCAACCACCTCTTCGCCGGAGGCAGTGTCGGGTGCGAGGATGCGTGTGATGTCGATGACGATGGCCTCCTGACGATCGGCGATCCGATCTCGCTGTTGTCCTTCCTGTTCGGGGGCGGATCGGGTCCCGCGGAGCCCTTTCCCGACTGTGGAGGCGATCCCGGTGCCGACACGCTGAGTTGCGATGCATCGCCCCCGTGTCCGAGCGGATCGCCGCCCCGCTTCACCACGATGCCACCGACCGATGCGACGGAAGGGGTCCTCTTCACCTACGCCGCCGGTGCGACGGACGCGGATGTCGGAGAGCTCCTGACCTTCGAGCTGGTCGTCGCGCCGACGGGGGCGAGCGTCGATGGCGGTACCGGTCTCGTGAGTTGGATCCCGAGCTTCGCTCAGCAAGGTTCGCATTCGTTCGTCCTTCGGGTGGCCGACTCCATCGGTCTGCTCGCAGATCAACCGTTCGAGGTCATCGTCGCGAACGTGAACCAGGTCCCGGTCGGAGTCGCCGATGTGTTCGGTGTCGGAGCGGGTTGCACGATCGACGGTCAACTGTTGGCCAACGATTCCGACCTCGACGGCGATGAGCTCTCGGCGACGTTGGTCGACGCCCCATCGTTCGGCACCGTCGTCCTCGACGCGAACGGCATCTTCCACTACACGCACGATGGCTCCGCCGAGAGCGACGTCTTCACGTACGAGGCGTCCGATGGCGAGCTCGGTTCCGGCCCGGTGACGGTCACCCTGACGCGAGTCGACGATCCCTACGGCTTCGTCGATCACTTCTCGGCACCCGCGCTCGATCCGCGCTGGCTCTCCGTCGCGAGCGGGGGTGGAGCGGTGGTCATCGAGCCCCAGGGCCTCCGTCTCTCTCGACCACTCGCGGAGGACACTGCGTTCGTGCGATCCGGAGCACCGATCGATCTGGAGCGGTCGCAGCTCTGGATGTTCGCGCTGCGACGGACGGCGGGTGATGACCTCGTCGATGCGGTCGCGTTGTGGCGTCGGCCTGCGGGAAGTCCGCCGACCGACGCGCCGGAAGCCGAGCTCGACGCCGAGCGGTTGGCGTCGGTGGGGCTCGTCGACAGCGGATCCGTGGCCACACTTCGCTTTCGCTACGACCTCACCGGTGACAGCGAGGCCCGCCATTGGGACGGTGTGCCGTTCGACGTCTGGACCCCGCCCGGAGTGGTGGCCGACGCGCTGGATGAGACCCGCGTCGGGGGTGACGCCGACTGGACGACGGTCGGGCTCGAGATCGATGCAGTCGACTCGCGTTTCCGATTCCTCGCGTGGGGCGGAGTGGGGACGACGCTCGGGGATGTGCGTCAAGGTGTGCGACTGACGGCGTTGACCGACTGGGTCGGCTTCGATCAGTTCTCGACGCTCGCGGCGACCGACGACGTCTGGTTGACGATTGGGGATCGGCATACGGAGCAGTCGAGCGGCGATCTCGAGTGCGCATGGGTCCGGCTCCAGCAGGGGGCGCGTCGCGATGCGTACACGAACGGTCGCGCGGGTCTCGCGAGCGACTACGTGCTTCGTCACCATCTCGGCTACGGTACCCAGTTCGTGCCGGAGGGACGGGGCGTCGATGCGCTGGTTCCCGGCCCGGTCGGATCGTGGCACGAGCGGGGGAATCGCAAGAAATGCGTCTTCCGCGATGACGATGGCATCTACTATCTCTTCTTCGAGGGTCTCGACGCCGTCGATCAAACGTCGATCGGGCTGGCCACCTGCGACGGACCCGACGGCCCCTGGATCCCCCATCCGTCGAACCCCGTCGTCCCGAGGACGGTGCTCCCGTTCCTCGGCGTGAGCTACGACGTCTTGACCGCCCCGTGGGTGATCCGGGATCTCGGCGAGCTCGACCCGTCGAAACGCTGGAAGATGCTCGTCTCCGGCGAGCTCGCTGCCGGGTCACGACATCGTCTCTTCCTGCTGACGGCCGCCCAACCGGAGGGACCGTGGACGCGAGTCGACGGACCGGACCTCGATGGTGCGGTCCTCGCCGAGTCGTTGGCTGGTGACTGGCGTGACGACGGAGTGTCCGATCCCCTGGTCTGGTTCGATCCGGAGCTCGGTGAGTGGTGTCTCTTCTATTCCGGGATCCGGGAGAAGGAGACAGAGTTCGGTCCTGGAGGATGGAGTATCGGCTTCGCGACCTCGCCCGACCTCGTGAACTGGACGGAGGCGAGCGACAACCCTCGCATCGCGGGGGACCCCAACGCGATTCGAAGCTGGTCGGGCTTCACCGGTCGGACCATCACGATCTCCGACAGCGCTGCGTTCCGGGAGGGCGCCGCCGTCATCGTTCGCAACGCATCGACCGTCGACGACTGGGCGATCGCGAGGATCGAACGCATCGATGGCAACGATCTCGTCCTCTACGAGCAGCTCGCCGGGTTGACGGGCACCAGCTCGAATCGGACGGTCGCACAGCTCGGCGCCGGCTCACTGAGTCCCATGGCGCTCATCCGCGAACCGCACGGTTGTTACCGTCTCTTCGTCACGGCGTTCCAACCGTTCATCCTCGGCGCCGCTTCGGCCGGGTTCGGCAACTGCGAGCTGGTCGGCAGTCTGACGGCACCATCGATCGCTGGCCCGTGGACCTGGGACGACTTCGGCAGCCCCGCCGCTTCGTTCGACCGTTGGGGTACACCGCGCTCCCAAGAGAACCTCCGAGTCATCCTCACACCGACCGTACGCTGAGTGGACGGTTCGGTGCGGAGCGGGGCGCGGCTCGGTCCCCGTGGGTTGGCCGAGAGGCGTCGACCGCTCGCCGCCCTCAGTGATCTCGGGAAACAATCCGCCTCGAAAATCCCGACCAATCGACTCCGACTCGACACAGAACAGATCTGGGCTCCTGTTTCCCGAACGAGAAGGAGAGGTTCGAGTGATGAGTCGAGACTCTGATGGGCTCGCCCGGCGTGGGCGCTTGTTTTGTCTGGTGATTCTGGGCATGGCGGGCTCGGCATTGCACGCGCAGATCCCGGCGCGGCCAGTGCCCGTATTGATCAATCCACCGTTCCAGTTCACCGGAGAGAGTGAGCCGGGCGTGCCGTTCCCGTTACCGCAGTCGGTGGACCCGCAGGGGCGGCGGAAGGAGGTCGGTGGATCGAACGCCCTGGCCGTGAGCTGGGACGGCAAGCTCCTGATGTACTGGGACACGGAGTCCCATCCGCCCTACTTCCAGAATCTCTGGGCGAACCGGCCCACCGGAACCGTGAACCGGGGCTTCGTCTTCACGACGTTCCACAAGGAAGAAGTCGGGCTCGATGTCGATGACCGTCCCGTCTTCGGTCCGACCTGTTTCGGGACACCGTTCCCCCGGTTCGCGGAGATCAGCCGTACCCTGGCGCCCGGAAGCCATCCCGGGAACACCTACCCGGCGATCCCTGCCGACGGCTATACCGACTACTACCCCTACATCGTTCCGAACCCGGGCTCCAAGGTCGGCAGCATGGGAGAGCTCGGTCTCCTCCTGACGAACCTGCTCTCGAACATCATGTACCCGGTCCCGGACTCCGAGCTCCCGGCCGGAGCGAACGGAGCGAATCCCTACGCCAGCGATGTGACGGGCGCGCCGATGGTGGGGGGCAGCTACCTCACCTACGACATGGTGGTCACCCTCCAGGACATCCCGAAGTTCTGGGATCCCAGTGCGAACCCCGCGCAGTGGAAGGCTTACAACAACAGCGGGTTCTTCACCACCTACGAGACCGGGCTCTATCCGAACGGCGTCAACGTCACCAGCTCGAACACGACCGAGAAGCGCAACGGTCGGGCGAAGCTCCGCGTCATCGTCGACTTCGCGAACAAGCAGATCATCGACGTCATCGTCCTCGACAAGTGGCAGCCGTTCATCGTCAAGGACTCGAGTTGGACCACGACCTCCACACTGAAGGTCGGGCTCTCGATCCCATCCTCGACCGAGATGTATGCGGACAACTTCGAGCCGACGCTGACCCTGGACGGCCACCTGATGGTCGCGAAGGGGAGCGACCGCATCGTCGCGTTCGGCAACGGAGGCTCGCGGGTCGTCTTCTACTACAACCAGACGGCGTTCGGGACGACCGACTGGCAAGGGCCGTGGGACCTGCATCACCTCTATCTCCACCGCAACACGGTCGTCGACGGGAAGACGCTCGCCGAGCGCTACCCGCTGGCGCGTCAGCCCATCAAGGACTACGACGGTGCGATCCACGGAGACGGCAACGGGGACGGAATCCTGACCCAGACCGAGGCCGACCAGGTGCCCTTCGAAGGGGGCTACACCTGGCTGAGCCACGACGGGCGCTTCGTCGTCTACACCGTCGCGAGTGGAGGGGTCGGGGACGATCATCCCTGGGTCGGCAACTATCCGTTCGGCAACGGTATCCTCGCGGACGGCGGCGGCTCGTCGAACCGCGCCCAAGTGAGCATTGTCGGTAGCGTCACCGGTTGGCAGATGTGGAAGATCGATCACGCCGCGGCGAACCCCAGCCGGCACTACTTCACGGCGTTCGACCAACAGAGTCGCACGGTGAATCTCCGGACCGCCTCGTTCGGCTTCGGTCCGGGCTTCTGGGATCTGCTCCGGGGAGCGAACGGCATCCCGTTGAAGCGTGATGACAATGTGAAGCTCCAGCTGGTCAACAGCAACCGTCTGCTCTACTACGAAGTCGACCTCCAGCCCTATCAGAAGCGGGACTACGGCTTCTACCTGCCGCTGACGGTCATGCTCGATCTGGTCGGGACCGGATCGGTGGATGACATTCGCCGCGAGCTCGACATGACGCGGACCCCGGATCTCTCGGGGAACGCGAACGTCGGGCATCTCCCGGCCACCGGAAGCGGCCAGTTCCCGTGCGAGTACTTCGATCTCCCGTCGTTGATCAACAGCGGCGGCATGCCCGGCCTGTACAACGGCGCGAACAACCCGAGCAACATCCACCCGAGCTGGACCTCCGCGGACACGATCACCGACCCGGGGACCGGGAAGCACTGGGCACCGCTGGCGGACTGGGTCGACGGGGTCGACATCGACGACGACGGGATCATCGACACCACGGCGCACGCCGGTCGCGGTAATCCGCGCGACATGGACAGCGACGACTGTTGGGGACGCGTCGGCCAGGCGATGTTCTTCCGTGATGAGACGGAGATCTACGTCGAGAACGATGGCACCGCGCCGGAGTTGAACCCGGGGACCGGGCTCGCCGGCTCCTCGGACGAGTTCTCGGTGTCGCTCTGGGTCAATCCGATCCAGAACCGGACCACCGCGGCGCCGATCTTCGACCACCACATGCACATCGAGCTTCGCAAGGGCGCGACGCAGGGAGGCCAACACCAGGGGCGGATCGCGGTTCGCGTCGACGAGCCCGGAGGATCGATCCAGTGGCTCACGTCCACCGACACCGCCGCACCGCTGTTCGACTGGACGCACGTCGTCGCGAGCTGGAAGGATACGCCGAACGTCAACGAGTCGGAGCTCCGGCTCTACGTCGATGGCGTGGAGGTCCCGAACAGCCCGCTGGTCCTCGGCTTCGACCAGCTGGCGACGAACACCCAGAACATCCGCATCGGCTGTCTCGCGACTTGCTCGACGACGACGGACCGTGCCGTCCTGCTTCTCGATGAGGTGGCGCTCGAGAACAGCGCGGTCACCGCGCAGGACGCCGCCGACCTCGCGCTGATCCCTCGGGCGACTCCGAGCTGGGACAACAGCAACCTCCCGGAGCCGCCGCCCGCGCCGTTCGTCAACGCGAGCGATGCCAAGGTGCCGACGGACAACCCGTACGACGCCAACGTCGCCCGCCTCGGGGCCGACCTCTTCAACGACGTCCGACTCTCCGCGAACCAGACGACGAGTTGTGCGAGCTGCCACGACCCGGCGAACGCGTTCACGGATGGGCTGACCACCGGGGTCGGATTCACCGGTACGGTGCTCCGGCGCAACACGCCGTCGATCTACAACCAGCGTTTCAACACGCGCCAGTTCTGGGATGCGCGTGCCGAGGACCTCGAGGATCAGGCGCTCGATCCGGTGTTCAACGCCGACGAGATGGGACTCGACTGGCCGACGCTCGAGGCCTACCTCGAGGGTGACGCCGACTACCTCGCGCGGTTCGACGCCTACCTGAACACCAACGGCGACATCGAGGAGGACGACGTCCGCAAGGCGATCGCCACCTACATGCGGTCACCGGTGATCGGGGACTCGGCAGTCGATCAGTTCGTCGCCGGAGACCTCGGCGCACTGACCACGAGCGAGATCCGAGGGCAGGCGCTCTTCTTCGGCAAGGCGCGCTGCAACGGTTGCCACAACGGGAAGAACCTCACCGACAACCGGCTCTGGACGACCGGCACCTTCCGTTCGGATGGCACCGACGATGGCGCGTTCGAGGCCGGTGCGGCGCCCGGGACTGCGGGACGACCGAAGTTCCTCGGCTCCTTCAAGACGCCGACTCTTCGAGAGCTCGCGAGAACCGGTCCGTACTTCCACGACGGAAGCGCGTCGACCCTGGCGGCGGTGATCGACTTCTACGATGCCGGGGGCGTGCGCGCCGCGGGTGGCTACCCGCTCCTCGATCCGAACCCGGACACGCCCGACTTCGAGTACCACGTGAAGGGGGAGGAGATCAACCGGCCTCTCGGTCTCACGGCGGGGGAGAAGGCCGATCTCGAGGCGTATCTCCTGGCGTTGACCTCGGAGGACGTGGACGACGGCGCGGTCGGATTCGACACCGCGCCCACCGCAACGATCTCGACTCGCGTCGTCTCGAGTGGCGGTAGCCCCGCGATCTACTCGGTGAACCTGATCGTCGAGATCATCGACACCGACACGGGTGGGGATCTCGATCCGACCAACATGCCCTGGACGTTGGAGGTCGAGGTCGGCTCGGCATCCTACGACTGGTCGGGTGGGACGGTGACCGCGATCACCAACGGCTACCGCTGGGTGCGCAACTTCAGCGCCCTCCCCATGGGCGCGACCATTCGCGCACGTGGCGCCGACTGGCATGGCCTCTGGAGCGCGTGGGACAACCTGTAGTCCGACTCGCTTCGAGCGGTGAGTGGGGTGAAGGGCCGCGAGAGCGGCCCTTCTTTCATCTCCGGAGGGCGGACGCCGACTCACGGAGACGAACATCAACGCGTCGGCGCCGCTTCCGGGTCGCCGAGGTCCTCGAAGAACTCCCGGAGGGAGTCGAGGGTCACCGGCTTGGGCACGAAGCCTCGCATTCCCGCCCGCACGCTCTCCTCCTTGTACTCAGTGAGGGCGTGCGCCGAGCACGCGACGATGACCGGCGCTCGGCTGCCGCTCTGTCCGAGGATGCGTCGCGTCGTCTCGAAGCCGTCCAGGTCGGGCATCTGGATGTCCATGACGATGAGCCCGAAGTCCTCGTCCTCGATGCGGTGGAGCGCCGCGACCCCACCGTCCACCGTCTCGATGTGCTCGAAGCCGAGGCGCTGGAGGAGTCGCTGCATCACCAGGCGGTTCAGAGCCTGGTCATCGACGACCAGCACGCTTCGCTCGGTCCAGGAACTCGGGAGCGGTACGGTCGGCCTGGCGGACGCGGGGCCCGGAGACGTCGTGACCTCGACGGGAAGGGCGAAGTGGACGACCGTGCCGACCCCGACCTCGCTGGTCAGGTGGATCTCGCCGCCGAGCAGTTCCACGAGCCGTTTGCAGATCGAGAGCCCGAGCCCGGTGCCTCCGTATCGACGCGTGATGGACTCGTCCGCTTGCGTGAACGGCTCGAAGATCCTCTCGAGCGAACCGGGCGGAATGCCGACTCCCGTGTCGGCGATGGTCCCGATCAGCTGCAGCGAGGCGTCATCGATCTCGCTGGCGTCGAAGGAGACCGTGATCGTTCCGCGTTCGGTGAACTTGATGGCGTTGCCGAGGAGGTTGGAGACGATCTGTCTCGTTCGCCCCGCATCGCCGATCACCTCGGACGGTACGCGATCCGAGAACTCGACCTCGAGCGTCACGGATTCGGGGTCGACGATGCCTTCGAGCTGTCGGGTCAGTTCCCCCAGCAGCGCTCGAGGGTCGAAGGGAGCCCGAGCGGCGCGCGCCGTCTCTTCATCCAGAGAGCTCAAGTGGAGGATGTCCTCGACCAAGGCCTGCAAGGAGCGACCGCAGGACTGAATGGTCTCGAGACTCGGCCGGAGGTCGGTCGGAAGGGTCTGATCCAGGAGGAGGTCGGTCGTGGCGATGATCCCGTGGAGCGGGGTCCGGATCTCGTGGCTCATGATCGCGAGGAATCGACTCTTCGCCTGGGCGAGCTTCTCCGCCTTCCGCTTGGACCGGCGCAGGTCTTGGCTCCGCGTCTCCAGCTGCCGAGTGAGCTTCTCCGCCTGGCTCAACGCGTTGTTCTTCGCTTGGATCAGGAAGAGGTAATCGGCGACCGAGCAGTGGGGCGGGAACTGCTCCAGGGCAATGCCGTGAGCGCGAAGGTCGTCGAGACCGGTCAGCCACGGCCAACCGAACAGCAGTCCGCGCATCGTGTCGCCGAGGAACTGGAGTCGGAGGGTCATGCCGTTGGTGGACCGGGCGATGATGAACGAGGCCGAAGCGCGCGCGAGATCGGCCACCGCGGTGACGGGGCCCCGGGGCCTCTCGATCTTCAGGATCTCGGTCCAAGGCTGCCCGACCCACTCGCTCCTTCGCGACGCGAAGCCGGACCCGATGCTCTCGACCCGCCCCGACTCGTCGATGGCGAAGTGGAACGGGAACACCGCGTCGAACTCGGCGGCGGAAAGAGGCGGCCCCATCGCCGAACCTACCCCTGGGTCGCTCTCGCGCGGATCCGGAACACCGTGGCCTCTTCCGTCGAGCCGGGGGTGTGGATCAGTTCCGCCTTCATCTCGGCCTCGAAGCGCTCGGCCAGACCATCGATGAGTCCGATGACCATCGGCGCGAGCCCCGGACGTCCGGAGTAGTAGAAGAGGCGCAGGTCACCGTCCGTCGCTCGCTCGACCTGGAACGACGGGGGTTGGAGTTCGGGGAACGAGAGAGCGATCCGTGCGTGCATCTCGTCGAGATTCTGGAGGAAGCTCTCGAAGTCGACGCCCGCCAACGCGAACAGCTCGCCGTAGCCTTGACTGCCGACGTACTCGGTCCAGTACTTCCCGAACTCGTACAGGAGCGTTTCCGCCGGGAGGTCGAGGATCCGACTGGCACTCTCGACGAGCGCATAGGTGACGGCATCGTCGTATGCATTCATCGCCACGAACGTGCTGACCTCGAGGCCGACGTCGTCCTTGATCCGTTGCCACATCTCGGAGCCGAATCGCGAGCTGATCAGCTCCTCGATCGCCTGGTTCACCAGTCCGTACATGTGCCCAGTCCCTTCCGTGAGACCTCCGCTCTTCTTCGACCTAACGATCGGTGAGACTTGAACCGCGCCGAGGACCGGCGCGTCGAGATTCCATTCCGATAAGAGCGATCGAGCCCCGTCGAGGCATCGGCCGCGTCCTATCCGCTTTCTCCGACGGTCGATGCCGGCGCGCGATTGGGTTAAAAGGCCCGTCGGCGGGGCGACCGAGTGCGGCACAGATTCGGGGAGGCGTACGGTGGAGGACTACGAACGACTCGGCGCGTTCTACTTGGGACGGCGCTACGACCCCGACGCTCGAACCCCGACGCCGGAGTTGATCCTCTACGATTCGAAGGACCTCTCGACGCACGCGGTGTTGATGGGAATGACCGGGAGCGGCAAGACCGGCCTCGGTATCGCGTTGATCGAGGAAGCGGCGATCGACGGCATTCCGGTGATCGCGATCGATCCCAAGGGCGACCTCGCCAACCTCGCCCTCACGTTCCCGAGGCTCCTCCCGGAGGACTTCGAGCCTTGGGTCGACAGCGGCGAAGCGACCCGCGACGGCGCCACCGTCTCCGAGTACGCGGCGAAGGTCGCCCGGCGTTGGCGTGATGGGCTGGCCGAGTGGGGCCAGGGCGCCGACCGGATCGAGCGGCTTCGATCCGCCGCGGAGGTCGAGATCTTCACGCCCGGTAGCGCGGCAGGGACACCGGTCTGCGCGCTGCGGTCGTTCTCGGCGCCGCCTCGCAACGTGCTCGCGGATCCCGACGCGTTGCGCGAGCGCATCGCATCCGCCGCGTCGAGTCTCCTCGCGCTCATCGGGATCGATGCCGACCCGATCCGCAGCCGCGAGCACATCCTCATCTCGAAGGTTCTCGAACACTCGTGGGGCGCGGGGCGGAGCCTCGGCATGGCCGACCTGATCCGCGAAGTGCAATCGCCGCCGTTCGAGCGCGTCGGGGTCTTCGATGTCGAGAGTTTCTATCCGAGCCGCGACCGGACCGGGCTCGCCATGGAGCTCAACAACCTCCTCGCTTCGCCCGGCTTCGCGGCCTGGATGGACGGAGTTCCTCTGGAGCTCCCCCGATTCCTGCGGACCGAGTCGGGGAAGCCGAAGATCTCCGTTTTCTCGATCGCGCATCTCTCCGAGGCGGAGCGGATGTTCTTCGTCACGCTCCTCCTCAACGAAGTGTTGGCGTGGATGCGGACGCAATCGGGAACCGGGAGCCTTCGGGCGATCGTCTACATGGACGAGGTCTTCGGCTACTTCCCCCCGGTGAAGAATCCTCCTTCCAAGACGCCGATGTTGACTCTGCTCAAGCAGGCGCGCGCGTTCGGTGTGGGGATGGTGCTCGCGACGCAGAACCCGGTCGACCTCGACTACAAGGGACTCGCCAACGCCGGGAGCTGGTTCATCGGGAGAATGCAGACGCAACGCGACATGGATCGAGTGCTCGAAGGGCTCGAGGGTGCGTCTGCAGCCGCAGGGGCGCACTTCGATCGCGCACAGTTCGAGCGCTGGATCGCGGGCCTCGGGAAGCGCGTGTTCCTGTTGAACAACGTCCATGACGATGCTCCGGTGTTGATGCAGACGCGCTGGGTCCTCTCCTACCTGCGCGGTCCGCTGACCCGGGACCACATCCAACGGCTCTCGGTCCACCGCCCCGCGGAATCGCCGGTGCGGACGGCGCCTCCTCCGACCGTCGCTCCGCCATCGGGGTCGAGCTCGGTGACCGGTTCATCTCCTCGAGCGACGGACGAGCCCTCGCAGCCGCTGTTGCCGCCCGAGGTGCCGCAGCGGTTCGTTCCCGCTCATCGATCGCCCCGGGCCGGCGAGCATCGTTACTTCCGACCGAGTCTTCTCGGGACCGCGAAGGTCCACTACGTCAGCGCGAAGAACGACGTCGATCACTGGGAGACCGTGACCTGGGGCGCGGCCGTCGATCCCGAGCGCGAATCCGCTCCCTGGGATGAAGCGGTCCGCTTGGCCGAGCGGCCCGACCTCGAGTCCGAGGCGCTCGAGTCCGGCTCGTACGGCGCACTCCCGAGTTGGATCACCGGAGCGAAGCGGTTCGGTCGCCTCGGCCGCGAGTTCGCGCAGCATGTCTATCAGAACCAGCGACTGACGATCTTCGCGGCCGAGGGAACCCCTCTGGTCTCCTCCGTCGACGAGACCGAGGCCGACTTCCGCATGAGGTTGCGGCAGGAGCTCCGCGAGCGGCGGGACGCGGAGATCGAGAAGCTGAGGGGCAAGTTCGCGCCGAAGCTCGCGCGTCTCGAGGAGCGGATCCGTCGGGCCGAGGACAAGGTCGAGAAGGAGCGCGAGCAGTACGAGGAGAAGAGGACGGGATCGATGATCTCGTTCGGCGTGACGGTCCTCGGCGCGCTGTTCGGCCGCAAGCTGGCCAGCGCGGGGAACGTCGGTCGGGCGGCGTCGAGCGCGCGGAGCGTGACGCGCGCGGCGCGGGAGAAGGCCGACATCGCCCGCGCCGAGGAGAGTCTCGAGGTGCTCCAGGAGGACCGTGACCAGCTCCAGAAGGAATTCGACGGGCAGGTCGAAGCGATCCAGCTGGAGATCGACCCGCAGACCGTCGAGCTCGAGACGGTCGAGATCACCCCGCGCAAGGGCGATATCGACGTCGAGGAGGTGCTCCTGGTCTGGGAGCCCTGGCGCGTCGACCCGAGGGGTGTGCTGCAGCCGGATGTCTGAGCGACACGATCTCGTTCCGCGTGGCCTCGGGGCATGGGGATTCCCGAACCCGCGGGAAGACCGGAGTCCAGACAAACGGTAGGATCTGCGCCTTTTCGATTGGACCGGGTCGCCGAGTCGGCTCGATCGCATCCCCGTTTCAGAAGAGCCACCGTGGGCACCGCCACTCGTCCTCCCAGTCCCTTCTCCGATCTCGACCCGGTGGAGCGCCAGACGTTCACCCGGCACGCGAGCGCGGCGATGTTGGACTCGGCGTTCATGGCGGTCTGCTGGTCGGCCCCCGACATCGCGGTCAAGGGACTCCGTGCCGAGACCTTCGTGGTGGTCCTGATCACCCTCGCGCCCGGGGCCGCTCAGCTGCTGTCGCTCGGCCTCGGCAAGACGATGGCGCGGCTCGGTCGGCGACGATTGCTGCGGGTCGCGGCGATCGCGGGGCGATTGCCGCTGATCGGGGTCTACTTCGCCGCCGGTCCGTACTCGTTCCTCGGGCTGTTGGTCGTGCAGGCGATCTCGCAGGTCGCGATCACGACGAGCTGGAACTCGCTGCTCCGGGCGAACTACCGTCCCGACCGACGCGGCGCGTTGTTCGCGGCGGCGACGATGGCTGGCTCCATGGCGTCCGGGTCGACGATGGTGCTGACCGGACTCTGGCTGGACCGCGACGCGACTGCGTATCACGTGATCTATCCCATCGCCGCGATCGTCGGCGTGGTCGCCTGTTTCGTCTTCGCGAGCATCGATGTGCGACGGGGGTACGAGGCCGACGAGCGCGAGGGGCTCGCCGCCGGCGAACTGGTGCGGACCTTTCTCCGGGACCGTCGCTTCCTGCTCTACGAGATCGGCTTCTTCCTCTACGGGTTGGCGTTCATGTCCCTCATGACGTCGAAGCCCCTGCGCATGGCGCGTCCGAATCAGCTCGACTTCGCGTACTCCGTGCTGCTCGGCGCGAAGGGCGTGTTCGCCGTCTCGATGGCGGCCGGGGTCCTGTTCATGGGGCGTCTCATGGATCGGCTCGGACCCGCCGGGCTCGCGATGCGTTGTTACGCGCTCCTGGTCGTCTATGCCGGACTGCTGATGGTCGTGAGTGCGCCCTGGCAGTACTTCGTCGCCGAGGCGCTCATGGGTGTCGCCATGGGCGGGGTGCACATCGCCTGGAATCTCGGG
>JAGQRC010000198.1 GCA_020425835.1 Planctomycetota bacterium
GTGATCGAACGGTCTCCGTGGGTCGGCGCGACGGCGCCGTCGGGGAAGTACTTCTGGATCGGCTCGTCGAGCGCCATCCTGCCCCGTGCGACCGCGTCGGCCAGGAGGATCCCCGTGAAGACCTTCGAGATCGATCCGATCTCGTAGAGCGTCGCACCGCTCGGGGCGACGGAGTCGGGACCGTCCGTCCGACCGAGAGCGATCACCTCCGTACGACCGTGGTCGTAGACCCCGATGACCAAGCCCGGTACCACTTCGGCGTCCACCAGTGGCTCGGCCAGGCGAACGACTTCTTCCCTCCAGCTCTTCTCGTTCGGGGTTGCGGGCTGGCTCTCGGGTGGCGCCGGGACACCGTCGCCGGCGGATGCGCGGGCCACGACGAGGAGCAACGCCACCCCGACGGCGAAAGCGCTGCGGATCCCGCACCGCGTGTGAACCCTGGGCAGTCTCCCGCGGACGGGCGCACGGCCGTTCAACACTTCATCACCTCCATCGCCTCTCGCCACGGTCAGCCACCTCCGAACTCGGAGCGTCTCGTATGGAGAATCTGACAAGAAGACGTTCCTCAGGGCAAGCAGGGCGAGCATCTTGATAGCCTGGGCTGACGGGTGAGTCGCCACCGGAGTCCCGATTCGCGGAGGATCGATGAGAGAAGTCGGGCCGTTCCGAGACCGAGCGAGCGCCGAGGCCTTCGGGTCGCCGATGATGGGTCCTCCGGACCCGGGGTCGACCTGTTCCAAGAAACGCCCCACTCGATCAGAGTCCCCATGCTCGCTGGGGCGGCGTCGCGAACCCGGGTCAACGACGCCGAAGGCAACTCCATCGACGAGCTGAGTCTACGTGTCGAGCTCTACACGCCACTGAAGACATGAAGCGGGGCCGGACGAGCGTTCGGTTCCAGGTCCACGAAACCAGCAGGAGCAAGGCCATGCCCGACAAGATCTCGCGACGACACTTCATCGAGAGCTCTTCGCTCGCCCTACTTTTCGCCGCCTACCCATCCTGGGCCCGCGCGCAGGAGCGCGCCGCGTTCAGCATGGCGGACGTGCGCGACGGCGTCGGGATCTTCCAGGCGCAAGGAGGAACCATCGCGTTCACGATCGACGACGCGGGTCTCGCCGTGGTCGACAGCCAATTCGAGAAGACCGCCAAGATCTGCCTGCTCGAGCTCCAGAAGAAGGCGGCCGAGAAGCCGATCGAGTTCCTGATCAACACCCACCACCACGGCGACCACACCGGCGGCAACGCGGTCTTCCGTCCGGTGGCGCGCAAGATCGTCGGGCACGAGCGGGTTCCGGAGCTCCAGCGGATGCAGGCGAAAGAGCGAAAGCTCCCCGAGCCCACGGCGCCGGACACGACGTTCGCGAAGAGTTGGAGCGGCAAGGTCGGCAAGCGAGAGATCCGGGCCAAGCACTACGGCCCGGCTCACACCGGCGGCGATGCGGTGGTCACCTTCGTCGACGCCAACGTCGCCCACATGGGAGACCTCGTTTTCAACGAACGTCATCCGTTCATCGACCCGCCCGCGGGGGCATCGATCGTCAACTGGCCGAAGGTCCTGGATGCCGCGATCGCCGACCACGATGCCAAGACGAAGTACATCTTCGGTCACGGCAAGGGGGACGTGGTTCTCGGGGGACGGAAGGAGGTCGAACGATTCCGGGACTATCTCCTGAAGGTGGTCGAGGTCGCGCGGATGGACATCGCCGACGGAAAGAGCCGCGACGAGATCATCGCGCGTTCGGCGCTCGAGGGGTTCGACGGCTTCTTCGTGGGAAACCCGGAGCGGATGAGCCTCGCCTCGAGCCTCGGGGTCGCATTCGACGAGTTGACCCGTCCGGCGAAGCCGGCGGATTGAGCCCGCAACGTCTTTCGCAGATCTGAGATGAGGATCGGTCCGGGGGTCGAGCTTGCCGGCGGCCCTCGCCGGTGATAGGCTCGCTAACGTGTGTGCTGGGCTAGACCTGCGGCAGTTCCCCCGAATGCGACGTGCGCTCCTGAGCGTCGTGCCCCGACGCGAGCGGGCCCTTCGTCGGCGTTCGACTGCCGCTACCCCTGACCGTGATCGGCATCGTCGGACCTCCGTCCGATGACGCGAGTTCGTCGCACGATCCTCCCCGTTCGCCCCCTCATCGCGGAGCGAGAGGTCGCGAAGGCGTCGTGCATCGACCTCGCTGCCTGGGTAGTGGGAAGGTGCGAACGACCAGCTCCCCGTCGGGAGGCTGCGGATCTTCGCACCTCGGAAGGAAACGGTATGGGCCGCATTCTCCTCGTCGCGATCCTGATGTTCGCGGCTGGTGTCTCCAGGGCAGAGGATTCCTCGAGCTACTCCTACGACTACCTCGGATCACCGATCCCGATCGTGCTCGACCACGGCCGAGTGGCGGTCTGGGCGCCGAACGCGACACAGTTCGCGATCCTCGAAGCGGCTCGTGCCGCGGGTGTCGAGAAGCCGACGATCGACGCGCTCGTCGTCGACGGCTGGCATCACCTCGGTGTGGGCGAGCTGTCGGACGGGCGCATCCGCGCGCTCGTCGCGACGCTCGCGGAGGATGAGCGCTTCGGGTTCGTGAGCCCGGTCTTCGGGTATCGCGGGCTCGCCATGTTGGTGACTCCTTGGATTCTCGCCGGACAACACGACGGCTTGTCGAACATTGACTTCGACGGGGCGCTCGAAGGCCTCGAAGTCACGATCGAGCGTCACGACCTCGGCGGCATTCAACGAGTGCATCGTATCCGCCACCTCTCTCGAAACGGTTTCGAGGTCCTGTCCTTCGCCAACACGCTCGCCCGACACGAGTCGATCGAGCATGCGGCCCCCGACTGGCTGTCTCAAATCAAGATGCACCTCATCCCGAACGACACGTTCTTCACCGATCTCTGGGGGATCCGCAACGTCGGCCAGAGCTTCGGTTGGGTCTTCGACCAGGACATCGACGGCGATCTCGCCTGGGATGTGACGACGGGCATCGCCTCCGTTCGCATCGCCGTCCTGGACAGCGGAGTCCAGTCCGCGCACCCCGACATGAACTCCCTCTCGGGCGCGGATTTCACGTCCGAGAGCACAGCCGGGGAGCCGGGCAACGAGTGCGACAACCACGGGACCGCGGTCGCTGGCTGCATCTCCGCCAAGATCAACAACAGCACCGGAGTCGTCGGCGTCGCGCCGGACTGCCCGGTTCGATCCGCCCGTATGGGTATAGCCGAGGTCCCCTGCTCCGGATTCTCACTGAGCCAGGACAGTTGGCTCGTCAGCGCTCTGGGTTGGACTCAGGCCAACGCAGAGGTTACGAACTCCTCCTTCAGCAGAGTGCCGAGTAGCTCCGTGACGACGGCCTACTCCCAGGCGCGCAACGCCGGCGTCATTCACTTCGCCTCGACCGGCAACGACAGCGATCCATCGATCGCCTACCCATCGAGCCTGAGCACGGTGAACGCGGTCGGCGCGCTGGACACGGACGGAACTCGCGCGAGCTTCTCGAACTTCGGAACCGGTATCGCCTTCTCCGCCCCGGGTGTCGAGATCGCGACCACCGACCGGACCGGATCCGCCGGATACACGGGGGGCAGCTACGACTTCTCGTTCAGCGGAACGTCGGCGGCTTCGCCGTACGCAGCGGGAGTCGCCGCGCTCGGCCTCTCGGTCAATCCGACGCTGACGCCCTCCCAGCTCGAGGACTTCATGCAGCAGGCGTGCGTCGATCGCGGAGCGCCGGGCTACGACACCGAGTACGGATGGGGCTTCGTCAACGCGAAAAACCTCGTCGATCTGATCGATCCGCCCGGCCCGTCCGGCCCTCCGGACCTGGTCTCGGTCAGCCCGGCCACCGGATCGGTTGCCGGCGGCACGCCGGTCATCCTCTCCGGGTCGAACTTCACCGCGAGCATGACGATCCTGTTCGGGATCAACCCCCTCCAGAACGTCGTCTTCGTCGACGACACCACGATCCAGGGCACCACACCCGCCGCGAGCTCCGCGGGGTCGGTCCCGATCTTCGTCTCGCACTCGGGCGGCACCGATACCCTGCCGAGCGGCTTCCTCTACTCGAGCAACAACCTGTCGCTGCTGTCGGACACGGCGCCTCCGGGCGGCACGGCACAGATCACCGCATTGGCGACGAACGACCAGACCTTGAGTGGTTTCTCGATCGCGTCCTCGTTCGATGGCACGTTCATCGACGTCGGATCGATCACGGTGGCCGGAACAGTGGCCGCCGGTGCCGATTTCGTCGCGCCGGGCACCAACAACGTCGAGAACTGGTGGACCGTCGGGGTGGTGCTCGATCTCAGCCCGCCGCTGACCTTCACGCTCCCGCCCGGATCGAACCAGCCCATCCTGTTCATCGAGTTCTCGGTCGCGTCGTTCGCTCCGACCGGACAGTTCATTCCGATCGACCTCGTGAGTGGCGTCGGGAATCCCCCGGTGGACAACATCTTCGCGCTGTCCGGTGGCCTCTCCTCGGTCCCCTCGCTCAACGGCGGGGTCATCCAGACCGTCGCGGGCGGCGTGTTCATCCGAGGCGATGGGAACCGCGACGGGCTCTTGAACATCGCCGACGCGATCCACGCGCTCGACTACCTGTTCGCCCTCGGGCCGGCGACCTGCCTCGACGCCGTGGATGCCAACGACGATGGGATGTTGGACATCGCCGACCCGATCCGCATGCTGTCGACACTCTTCGCGGGGGCGGGTCCGCTCGATGCGCCGTTCGCGACGTGTGGCGGCGATCCCACGTCGGATGGACTCGGATGCGGGGTGAATCCCTCCGGATGCCCCTGAGCGCCGCGGTTGCGAAGATGGAGCGTCAGAGCCGTTGCACGAGTCGGAATCCGAGGAACGGCGCGACGAGCGACTCGTCGGCGCCGCTGCGGGTCGCGGCGCGCGCGTCGACCTCGTCGTGGTTCCAGCTCCCGCCCTTGATCAAGCGCTTGCGCTGGTCGCGCGCGAACCAACTCCGACACCACTCCTTGATGCCGCCCGCGAGGTCGCGGACGCCGTAGGGGGAGACGTCGCTGCGGAACGCGCCGACGGCCTCGGGTTGCGGGCGACCGCGGACCGATCGAACCGACTTCGCCAACGCGGGATCGAAGCGGTCTCCCCACGGGAAGCACCGACCGTCCACTCCGCGAGCGGCCTTCTCCCACTGCTCGCTCGTCGGGAGCGAGTATCGATGGCCATCGCGGCGGCCGAGCCACCTCGCGTAGGCGCACGCGTCGCGGTAGTCGATGCCGAACACCGGCCAACGCGCATGGCGAAGGGAGCCGCGACGACGACGGATCGCGTAACGTCGGTCGAGATCGTAGTACGGGTGGGGATCGCCGCTCGCCAATCGAGGGAGGCGGCGGAGCGCTTCGGTGCGCGGGAGATCGGCGAGGAAGCGTCGATAGTCCCGGAAGGTGACGGGGTACCGCGCGATCGCGAAGTCGGGGACACGGATCTCTCGACGCGGCAGCGCATCCAGGGCGCGATCGTCGCCCCCGATGATCGTCGGGCCGCCCGCGACGAACTGGAAGCCGGGGGCGACCTCCCGGTCCCGATCGTCGAAGCGGAGAGTCGTCCGTCCGCCGCGGCGAACTCGAAACGGGACATCGAGCGCCCCGAGGCTCGGCCTCTCGACGCGCGCGCGATACGTCCCGACCGGGAGGGTGAGCCGCGTGCTCTCTGTGATGCGGAGCTCGGCGACCCGCGAATGGCGCGGGAGGAAGTCGGGCCACGTGACCCGCTGGATCACCACCGGAGATGATGTCGATCCGAGCAGCCGGAGGGAGCCCTCACCGCGAAGGAAGTCGTGATCCGCAGGACGATCGAGGTCGCGCAGCCGTCTCAGTGCGTCGGCGGCTCCGAACTCCTCCCCCGAGAACTCGGCGGCGAGGACATCCTCGCGCAGGAGCTCGGCCAGGCGGCGACGAGCATCCGCGTGCTCGGGGTCCCTGCGGAGCGCGAACGCGAGCCGGTCGGTGGCGTTCGTCCGGGCGTCGATCGCCTCGGCGCGGCATCGGTCCCGCTCGGTTTCTCGATCCCACCGTCGACGCTTCTGGTCGATCGGATCCCACGCGTGGACCGTCGTCCGATCGAGCTCGCGTTCGATCGAACGCGCCACCGCCTCGGCCCGCGCGCCACCCCGGAGTTGCTCCAGCGCATCGTCGAACGCGACGGACGCCTCCGCGCGTCGCGCCTCGTCGTCACGGCGACCTTCGAGGTAGGCGTCGATCCGCGCGAGGAGCTCCTCGATGCGCGGACGCCCCTCGGGCGCCGCGCCGAGACAGTCCGCGATGGTCTGGCGCAGCTCGGTGGGGCAGGCGGCGAACTCGGGGCCACGATGGAAGTCCACGCGTCGATTGCGCTCCAGGACCTCGGCCGAGCTTCCGGCGTCGAACGGCCGGGCGCCGACCACGAGTTCGTAGAGGATCGCACCGAGAGCGAAGACATCCGTCGCGCTCGTCGCCGCGCCGGTGGCGATGCGCTCCGGCGCCATGTAACCCGGGGTTCCGGCGAATCGCTCGGCACGTGGGTCTTCGCTCGACTCGGCGAGTCCCCAGTCGACGATCCAGAGTTCGCCGTACTCGCCGAGGACGATGTTGTCCGGCTTGAGATCGAGATGCAGAACGCCGCGCAGGTGGGCGAACTGGACGGCGGCGCAGACCTGCCGGAGGATCGACAGCCATTGGGGCAGGCGTGCGGCGCGAGCGTCGGTCCCGGCGCGAGCAAGCTCCTCGCGGAGCGAGTGACCGACCAGTCGTCGCATGATGTAGTGCGGTCGTCCCTGCTCGTCGACGCCGAGGTCGTGGACGGTGGGGAGCGCCGCGTGCTCGA